>NZ_JBFUIP010000049.1:0-35970 GCF_056401815.1 Aminobacter sp. P4_D5
GCTGGTATCTGCGCGGTCATATCGGCATGAGCAACCAGCAGCTCGGCGATCTGAATTCGGTATTGTTCGAAAACCCCGCCATTTTGGAACACTCATGGCCTCACGAGGGGAAATTCGCGTCTGCGCCGATCTTCGGTGGCGGCATCGGCTATCAGTTCAACGACTTCCTGCGTGGTGACGTCTCCGTGGAATATCGCGGCGCATCCGACTTCAATGCGACCGACTTTGTCAGGTATGGCGGTACCAACAATTTCTATACCAACGACTATAGCGCCAAGAAGTCGGAATGGCTGATGTTGGCCAATGCCTACGCGGATGTCGGCACCTTCTACGGCATTACGCCCTATGTGGGCGCGGGCATCGGCGCATCGCGCAACACGATTTCAGGCTTCCGTGACGTCAATGTCGAGCGCAGCGGCGCTGGCTACGCCGGCGACGCTTCCCAGTGGAACTTCGCGTGGGCGCTTCACGCCGGTGTCGGCGTCAAGGCCACCGAACGCATGACGATCGACCTTGGCTACAGCTTCGTCAATCTGGGCGATGCGCGCACTGGCACATTCTACAACGACGACCCCGCTGTAGCAGGGGCCGAAGGCTTCAAGTTCAACAACATCACCTCGCATGATCTCAAGCTTGGCGTGCGCTATTCGCTGAACTAAGCGACCAGTTCGGCCCTACCCATTACATCAAACCGCCCGGTTCGCCGGGCGGTTTTTCTTTGCGCAGCCGCCCTGCAAAACGCCCGCTAACCACCTGTTATCCTTAACTGCGACTTAACCTCTATGGTTAATGATGACATGAAAGGCGGCTGGATTCTCAGGCAACACCCCGGCGCCATCTCGGGAGAATGCGATCATGACATTGACGTCTCGCATGGCGCTGGCGCTGGCTGCGACCATGCTTTGGCCGCTGGCAGCAATCGCTGCCGACTATGAACCGCCTGTTGTCGTTGAGGAGGCACCGGAATATGTGCCCGTGGAAGTCGGCTCCGGCTGGTACCTGCGCGGCGACATCGGCTACAATTTCAACGACACGCCTTATGAATTCACGCTGCGGGGCGTCGACACGCGCAACACGCATGTCACAGGCAGCATTGGCGCCGGTTATCACTTCACCGACTACTTCCGCGGCGAACTCAATCTCGGCTTCCTGTCCAACGACCGCTACGACGCGACCAACGGCATCACGACGATTTCCTTGGAGAACAATGTCTGGAGCGGTATGGCCAATGTCTATGCCGATCTCGGAACAATCGCCGGTTTCACGCCCTATGTCGGTGCGGGCCTTGGCCTGATTTATTCGGGCCAGCGAGCGAGCATCACCGACCAGGACCCGACGCGCAACTTCTATTCACACGATACGCAATACAAGATGGCCTATTCGGTTGGCGCCGGCGTCGCCTACAGGGTCGCCCAGAACACCTCGATCGATGTCGGCTATCAGTATCTGACCTCGCCCGATCTCGAATATGTCGACTTCAACACGCTCACCAACAAGAAGGGCGTCGACTATCACCAGGTCAAGGTCGGCCTGCGCTACGACCTTTGGTAAATTCTTGATCCTACAATCGAAAATGACGGCGGGCGAAGGCCCGCCGTTTTCGTTTCTGACCGGTTCAACGATCTTCGCCCGCTTGTGCGGCAATCTTTTGCCGTCAAAGAACCGACCGGAGCCCGCTCATGAGACGGCGGGGCGCAGGGCGATGCCCGGCAGTGGCGAGCTTGGCCCGCCACCGCCATTTGAGGCTACAACTCTACACCAGCCAGTTTGGTCAGGAGCTTTTGCCGGTCATCGGCGGACTTGAGGCGTATCGTCATGGCCTCGCTCTTGACCGGAACTTGGGGCGGGAGGCTGACCTCGATTTCCGGCGCATGCACGGCAGCCCAATCCTTGAAGCGAGGCAATTTGTTCCCACCGCTGATAGGGAACGTGAAGCTGTATTTGAAGGTCATTTCGGATCAGTCCAAATGATGGCGTCCGGGCGTTAGCGAGCGCGCGCAATTACGAGCGCAGCAACTCGCGTAGCCGGCGCATATGCAATTATTGGGTGATGGATCTCGCTATCCTGGTGCCGCTCTTGCTCTCGCAGGTAGTGGCACCAGGCAATCAGCCTATGAGGAGGCTGCCTTTGCAGATGACGATGTGGGCAAAGGAAACTGTAAGCATGGCGGGTATGTCGGCCACCAGGCCATCATTGTCAACCACGGCCACCGCGCGAGGTCCACGCCAAGGGAAAGAAGCGGCCCAGCCGCTCCTGACGTATTAGTTGGCCACACCCATGACCACGCGGTTGCGGCCTTCCTTCTTGGCGCGATAGAGAGCCTTGTCGGCGGCATCGACGAGATACTCGTAGTCTGGATGGCCTTCATAGGTCGCAACGCCAATGGACGCAGTGACCGACAATACGTCCCGATCCCGCACCGAAACTTCTTGCTCCGCCAGCTGTTGGCGGATCCGCTCGGCAATGGCGCAAGCCTCGGTCCGGTCGGTTTCCACCAAAACGATCAGGAATTCCTCGCCGCCGTAGCGGAAGACGAAATCGCTGGGCCTGACGGCGTTCAAAAGAAGCTCTGCGGTATGTCTTAGAACGATATCGCCGACGGCGTGACCATATCTGTCGTTGATCGCCTTAAAGTGATCGACGTCCAGCATGAGAACGCTGAGTGGGGTCTTCGCATTCTTGGCGAGGGTGATTTCACGCCCCAGGACCGAGGGAAGAAAGCGTCGATTGAGTGCCCGCGTCAGGGGGTCCCGACCGTTCTCGAGACTGGCCGCGGCTTGAAAGAGATCGTTGAGAAGGAACTTGATCTCCTCGATGCGGCGCTGGAACTCGGCTACCGATGCCGGCTGATTGCCATCGATCGAGCGCAAAGCTTCGCCATCGATTTCGCCGATCAGCTTTTCGATGCTCTCCAGGATGAGTGAGCCCTGGAAAAGAAGTGCTCCCCGATGCCGAACCCAAAGACCGAACGGAGACGCTGCAAGGTAGCCCGGCGCTGAATTGCTACCGTGACCAAGCAGGTTGAAGAGAACGGACTGGCTCCATTCCATGAGCGTGGCACGCTGGGTTTCGCGCTCGAGATTGATGTCCTGTCCCAAGGAGAGCAGGCGAAAAGCCTCGTCGGTCTGTACCCGACGCTTGGTGTCGGACACATAGGCGGCACTCATCAACCTCATGGCGTAGTCGATGATCTCGTCCAGCAAGATCAAGGTGTGGGCGGTCGATGCCGACTCCAGATCGAGTTCGGCGACTTTGCAAGCGATCTCCGTCTTGAGAAGGCCCATGCCCTCCATGACCAGGTGGTTGGGGATTTTCAGCCGGGCGTGGATCTCGCCGATCTTGATCTGACGCGCGTCAAAGGCATCGAGGCCGGAATGAGGGTCCGCTTCGATAAGGTCGAGCAGCCATCTGCGCAACGAATGGCTCAGGCGCTCATGCACGACCGAATGGCTCAAGAAGGCCGATGCCTCCTCGTCGCGGAGGAAGTTCTCGTAGAACCTGGCCACCAGCCCGTCGATATTCTGGCGCACGATCGCAGAAAGCCTGCCGCGCGCGGCCTCCCTGGTTGCCTCAGATGAGGTCTTCCAGAAGGACAAGCCTGAACGCCTGCTGATAGCCAAATTTCCGCTCCGTCGATGCCTGGGTGCCGTCCTACAGACGGATACCGGGGGGATCAACCCGGGCGGCCGAAGCCTGATCTTTCATCCCCACGAAGGCATGGCCATGACGTTGGGCACTCAAGGAGCGAGCCCGGCAAATGCGACAATCGGGCACAACTCGTCTGCTCCCGCCGCAAAACGTCCCGGCTGGTCCGACGCCCCACCCGGCCGCTCGCACCGCGCCAAGATCGGCAAGGCCAAGCTCGAGCAGGCCATCGAGTGGAACCCCACTGCMCTCAAAAGCTTACGCTCAAATCCATCTTGGCGCCATTGTCGGACACGCCCGAACCGAACTGTCCGGCATAGGAAAGGCCGAGCTTGGCTTTGGGCGCGATGTCGAAGTCGAGGCCGGCCTCGATGACAGCGGCATCCCTGGCGATCGGTGCGCCAGTGACGGTGAAGGCGTCGCTGCCGGCAAAGGCCAGCGTCGACAGGGGCGTCACATCTCCAAAGGCGTGACGCCAGCCGATCATGCCGCGTGCGGTTGCGTTGATGGTGCCGAGCGCGAAATCGTCCGAGGCGCGGATGCCAAGCGTGGTGAAGGTCGCATCGGTGTTCGAACTCGCCTGTGAAAGCGCTGCTGACCCACCGGTCTCGGTGAACGCGTCGGTGCGCACATTGACATAAGCAAGATTGGCGAAGGGCTCGAACGATACTGCCGTCGTATCGATGCGGTAGCCGGCCTCGCCGAAGACCTGTGCCGTGCCTGCATCATAGTCGGCAGCCAGCACCTCGGACAGGCCAGGCAGGGCCACTGCACGGCTGGTCTCGACACTGTTCCAGCTGTAGGCAGCGCCGGTGCGCAGCGACACAGCGCCCCATTGGCTGCCGCCATAGGCGCCGAGATAGTAGCTGGTGGCGTCGCCTGACGAAACACGGTCGTCAGCATCAAAGGACGAGCGGCTGAAGCCGGTCATCAGACCTACGCGCCAGGTATCGAAGACCAGTGCGTCGCCGCCCATCAAGAGACCGCCGATGGAGCGGTCGAACGTGGCGGCATTGCCGTCGCTGTCATTGTCACCCCATGAACCGAAAGCGTTGCCCCAGACAGCGAAGCGGTCGGTATCGGCCGCGGCGAGTTCGGCGCCACCTTCGCCATAGGCCAAGACTGGCAGAGAGGTCGCCGACGGCTGGCCGAAAGCCGAGCGGATGCGGTCGTTGGCGGCGTCGCGGACAAAGCGGCTGTCGTCGAGCAGCATGCCCTTGGCGGAGGCGTGGGTCTCGCCGGAGAGCTGGTCGAAGGCGGCACGCGCCACGTCTTCGTCGGTCATGTTGGCGATGGCGTAAAAGAGCGCACTCGGCGCCGAGGACTGCACCGCTTTCGAAGCCGCGCACTGGTTGGCCGTCGCACCGGGCAGGCAGAAGGAAACATCGGCCCCGAGCTGGCTGGTCACATAGACGTTGTTAGCATCGTAGCTATCGACGAAATCGAGGAAAAGGTAGTTGTCGATCAGCGAGCCGAAGCTGCCATCAACGCCGACGCTCGAGGTGATGATCGTGTAGGTGAGCCCAGGCACGTAGAATTCACCGGTATCGGTGCCGTTTTCCGGCACAACGCGCAAGATGGCACCGGAATCGATGCTCACCAGCCCGCTCGCCAAGATCAGGTCGTTGTGGATGCCGGCCGTGTTGCCGCCTTGGGCCAGTTCGACTTCGTGGATCGCGCCGGCCGCGTAGGTCAGTGCCCCGGTGTTCAAGGTGCCGATCGAATTGCCTGGCGCCAGGATGCCCCCTGACTGGATGACCGTCGCACCGACCGTGCCCGTGCCGCCGAGCGTTGCGCCGGACCAAACCGTCACCGCCGAGCCGGCAATCGAACTGTTTACGATCAGCTTGCCGGCGTCGACCGTCCAGGACAATGGATTGAGGCTGGTTCCGGTGAAGGTCCAGACACTGCTGCCGGACTTCTCAAACGTCTGGAACCCGCGGTATTGTACCGTCGCACCGATCTGCGACAGATCGAAACTGCCGTTCTCGTTGCCACCGAATGCAAGTGTACTGCTGCTGCCCGCGCTGGCGTCGACAGTGCCGTTTATCGTCGCTCCTGCCCACAACTCCAATCGATTGGCCCCGCCTGCGAAGGTAATGGCGTTCGCGCGGGTTACCCCATCACCCGACAAGCCACCCGAGATGGTCCCGGCGTTGATGATCGCAACACCATCCCGGACAATATCGATGCCGGTTCCTCCTGCGCCATTGATCCCATTTACGACGCCATTGCCGCCGCCGCTACCACCGAGGATTTCACCCGATACGATCAGGCTTTGAGCACCGAAGATCAGACCCGAGCCGCCGTTGCCACCATCGCCCACGGATAACCCGAGTAGACTCTCTCCAAAATCACCGCCGGCGCCGCCGACAAGGTGTCCTTGGATGGTTAGCGACAATCCTCGATAGGCTAATGCGGCTCCACCATCGCCCCCGTCTCCACCTTCGAATCTTCCAGCACCACCTGCGCCTCCGTGTCCGCCAGTCAGGCTGACACCGGAAAGCATGATGTCCGTCCCGGCTCCAATCACGACGGCACCGTAGCCGCCGGCCCCGCCGCCGCCGCCATCACCGCCATTACCGAGAACTCCATCGCCCGGTGCGTTTCCTCCGCGGCCTCCGTTCCCACCAAAGAAGGAGTCTCCAGAAAGAACGGAGCCCGAGTATCCATGGCCGCCACCGCCGCCGCCACCGCCGCCAGCGAGCGCAGTGTCGGTAGCATCCCCGCCAGATGCCCCATTGCCACCCGCTGCAGATCCCGCGGCTCCACCAGATCCAGAGTCACCTGGTGCGAGGTCATCACTGCCGTTTCCCCCAGCGGCGCCTGGCCCACCGCCTCCACCGCCGACGGCCGATCTTCGACCGTCTTGTCCGGGTAAACCTCGATAGTCGGCGTCGACTCCACCGCCAAACCCGCCGTTCGATCCGCCGCCATCGCCGCCTCCTGCGATTGCCGGCACTGTGGCCAGTGCCATCGCCAGCGCGCCCGTGGCTAGGACCTTGGGCAAGGATGACGATGTCGAATTGTGAGAAAGCACGCTGCCGGTGACAGCGATTGACCCGCCAGACAAAAGTAGAATATTTTTCATTGCCGCATCCACCGAAAAATAGTCTCAAATAATATGCAGATTAGTATWTGTAGTAATAGCATTGCAACTGGAGGGTAATTCAAGTCGATCTCAGTGTATCTTTACAGCAACATCACCCGTTCGGGGTAGAGCAAGTCAAAGCACCTACCACATCTGCCAAGCTGCCGCCGCATTGGCGACGATCCATGCGGCCCGGAGGCTTCATTCCATGTCCGGCACTTCGCCACTCTGATATAAATCTTTGGCTCGCCGTATTCCCCGATTGCTGGGTTAGCATCGCGAGACCAGGCGATGACGCCAGCATGTTCGCTCTCGACCATCTTGACCAAGCGCGCAGCGGCCTCTTCGCTCTGCATTTCTCGGGGATCGAACGCGGGCTGAAGGTCGCCCTCGGCATCGCGGTTGAACGCCGCCACGACGATCAGCTTGGCATCTTTTGCTCAGGCAGTACGTGACCTGTGTTGGCCATTACCGATCACCTCAATGTAGAATGGTTCGTGGCTTCTCGCTGTGTTGGTACTTCGCCAAAAACCTGGTGATTTCCTCGACCAAATCAACGGATGGCGGCTCGTACGTGCCGGCGCTTCTGCCAATCGTGCAAGTGAATGCCTCGCATAGCTGAGCGCCTTGCCTTAAGGGGAACGTCCCGAGAACAGACCGTGTCACTGGCGTGCCACTTCTCTTGGCATGTTCTAACTCCGTTCCGATCGCACCTGCACGAACCTGCAAGATTGTCGACCGCAAACTCTTTTGCCTCTTGCGGATTTCCGGGCATTTCTGTATTTCCCGCCGTGGGCCACCCCTCCCCAACGAGGGGCCAGCTATCTGGAAGGATAGAACCACGATGACGATCGTCACCAAGCCCGGACTCCGTCCGGCGAACCRCCATTTCTCCTCAGGTCCCTGCGCAAAACGTCCCGGCTGGTCGCTCCAGGGCCTCGCCGATGCACCGCTTGGCCGCTCGCACCGCGCCAAGATTGGCAAGACCAAGCTCGAACAGGCGATCGAGCTGACGCGTGAGATTCTCCAGGTTCCCGCCGATTACCGCATCGGCATCGTTCCGGCCTCCGACACGGGTGCTGTCGAGATGGCGCTGTGGTCGCTGCTCGGCGAGCGCGGCGTCGACATGGTTGCCTGGGAGTCGTTCGGCGCGGGCTGGATCACCGACGTGGTCAAACAGCTCAAGCTCGAAGACGTCCGCAAGTTCGAAGCGCCCTATGGCGAGCTGCCTGATCTCGCCAAGGTCGATTTCGACCGCGACGTGGTCTTCACCTGGAACGGCACGACCTCGGGCGTCCGTGTCGCCAATGGCGACTTCATTCCGGCCGACCGCAAGGGCCTGACCATCTGCGACGCCACGTCCTCGGCCTTCGCCCAGCGCATGGACTACGCCAAGCTCGATGTCGTCACCTTCTCCTGGCAGAAGGTGCTCGGCGGCGAAGGCGCGCATGGCATGCTGATCCTCAGCCCGCGCGCTGTCGAGCGGCTGGAGAGCTACAAGCCGGCCTGGCCGCTGCCCAAGATCTTCCGCATGACCTCGGGCGGCAAACTGATCGAAGGCATCTTCAAGGGCGAGACCATCAACACGCCGTCGATGCTGTGCGTCGAGGATTATCTCGATGCGCTGAAATGGGCCAAGGCCCTGGGCGGGCTCGATGCTCTGGTAGCGCGTGCCGACGCCAATTTCGCTACCATCGACGGCTTCGTGCAGAAGTCCGACTGGCTCGGCCATCTGGCCGTCGTGCCGGAAACGCGCTCCAACACCTCGGTCTGCCTGTCGATCGTCGATCCTGATGTCGCCGGCCTGGACCAGGACGGCCAGGCGGCATTCGCCAAGGGCATGGTTTCAGCACTCGAAAAGGAAGGCGTTGCCTTCGACATCGGCGCTTACCGCGACGCACCTCCCGGTCTGCGCATCTGGGCCGGTGCCACCGTCGAGACCTCGGACCTTGTTGCCCTGATGCCATGGCTCGACTGGGCCTTCGCCAATCAGAAGGCAGCGCTCAAGGCTGCGGCCTGACCTGACCTGCGGCGGCCTCCGGGCCGCCCTTTCCCCGAACAGTTTGATCACTCTTCAAGGAGGCAGCTATGGCGCCCCGCGTTCTCGTATCCGACAAACTCTCCACCACCGCCGTCCAGATCTTCAAGGATCGTGGCGTCGAGGTCGACTATCTGCCCGACCTCGGCAAGGACAAGGAAAAGCTGCTCGAAGTCATCGGCCAGTATGACGGCCTTGCCATCCGCTCGGCGACCAAGGTCACCGAAAAGCTGATCGCGGCTGCGACCAACCTCAAGGTCATCGGTCGTGCCGGCATCGGCGTCGACAATGTCGACATTCCCGCCGCCTCGCGGCGCGGTATCATCGTCATGAACACGCCCTTCGGCAATTCGATCACCACCGCCGAGCACGCGATTGCGCTGATGTTTGCCGTTGCCCGCCAGCTTCCTGAGGCCAACGCCTCGACGCATGCCGGCAAGTGGGAAAAGAACCGCTTCATGGGCGTCGAGATCACCGGCAAGACGCTCGGCCTGATCGGCTGCGGCAACATCGGTTCGATCGTCGCCACCCGCGCGGTCGGCCTCAAGATGCATGTCGTCGCTTTCGATCCGTTCCTCTCCGAGCATCGCGCCGAGGAACTGGGCGTCGAGAAGGTTGAGCTCGACGAGTTGTTCGCCCGCGCCGACTTCATCACGCTGYATACGCCGCTGACCGACAAGACGCGCAACATCATCAATGCCGAGGCCATCGCCAAGATGAAATCAGGCGTGCGCATCATCAACTGCGCCCGTGGTGGTCTCATCGTCGAGAAGGACCTCATCGCCGGTTTGAAGAGCGGCAAGGTGGCCGGTGCCGGCATCGACGTGTTCGAGGTCGAGCCAGCCGAGAGCAACGAGCTGTTTGGCATGGACAACGTCGTGTGCACGCCGCATCTCGGCGCCTCGACTTCGGAAGCGCAAGAAAACGTCGCCCTTCAGGTCGCCGAGCAGATGGCCGACTATCTGGTCAAGGGCGCGGTCTCCAACGCCATCAACATGCCCTCGATCACCGCCGAGGAAGCGCCGCGGCTCAAGCCGTTCGTCAAGCTCGCCGAAGTGCTCGGCGCCTTTGTCGGCCAGGTAACGGAAGACCCGATCACCGAGGTCGAGATTTTGTTCGACGGCCAGATCGCGCAGATGAACACCAGGGCGCTGATCAGTGCTGCCCTTGCCGGCCTGATCCGGCCGCAGGTCTCCGACGTCAACATGGTGTCGGCGCCGATCATGGTGAAGGAGCGCGGCATCATCGTTGCCGAGGTCAAGCGCGACAAGTCGGGTGTCTTCGACGGCTACATCAAGCTGACGGTCAAGACCGAGCACATGACGCGCTCGATCGCCGGCACCTGCTTCTCCGACGGCAAGCCGCGCTTCATCCAGATCAAGGGCATCAATCTCGACGCCGAGGTCGGCCAGCACATGCTCTACACCACCAATGCCGACGCGCCGGGCATCATCGGCCTGCTTGGTACTGTGTGCGGCGAAAACGGCGTCAACATCGCCAACTTCCAGCTCGGTCGCGACCGGCCGGGCGGCGATGCCATCGCACTGCTTTATCTCGACGCGCCCTTCCCCGAAGACGTGCTCGCCAAGGTACGCGACCATAAGTCCATCGACTCGGCCAGGCGCCTGCAGTTCGACATCAACGGGTTCTAAGAACCGCCTCCCAAGGCTGAAGGGCGCGGACTTGTTCCGCGCCTTTTTCTTTGGAGAACACTCTTCAAGCGTCCGGCCCGCTCCAGCCTGGGAGGTAGCTTGCCTCCGCTTGCCTGCCCAGTTGCAAGGCCTGCTGCGATGCCTTGTCGAAATTGTCATTGAGAAGCGCCACGGGAACCCGCCGACGGAAGAAGTCGGCCCACAGGAACTCTGCGAAGGGCGTGGTGTCCTTGGCATAGCCACCCAGCCGCCTGACCTCGCCAGCGAGGCTGCGATAGGGGTCGTCGATGAGCTTGTCGACTGACTTCGGGATATCGGCATAAGCCCGCCTTTTGCCCGATGCATCGAAAGGATGCATCCAGGCGCGGTTATCGAGCACGACCCAAAACGCCTCCTTGTCGAGCCGCGAGAGGTCGCTGATGACGTTGACAAAAACCTCCCGCAGCCCCTCCTCGTACAAGGCTCGCGCAAGATGATGATGGTCGACGATGTGGTAGCGACCTTTCGGTCCAAAAACCACGGGAATGAAGTGATGGCCGAGGAAGGCACCAGCCTTGGCTGATGGCAGCGCGCGCAATGCGCTCCGCTTCACCGCCACTTCGCGCAGACCGACCGTCATCTGGGTGGGGCGCAGATCATCGACCAGAACCGGCTGTAGCGTCGGTTTGGTTTCGTTTGCCATGTCAGTTGCTCCCTTTGACCGGTGCAGCCTCCGTGCCGAGTGCTGCTATCGCGTTGTCGACGCTGCGGAAAATCCGGTTCGGGCCCAAAGCTGCGGTTATGCCGAAACGCGCAAGCGCGGATTGCGCCCGTACCGATTCCAGCCGGGCGATGGAGAAGGTCAGGCCGACATCGTGGCAAAAGGCGATCACGTCGGACAGTGCGGCTGCTGCGGTGTAGTCGATGTCGGTGACGTTGTTTGCTTCCAACACGACGTGTTCCAGCGACCCGGGTCGCGTCGAGACCATCGCCTCGATGCCACGTTTGAAGCGTTCGGCATTGACGAAGGACAGCGGCGCCTGGAACGCAACGACCAGCACGCCGTCGATGCGCTCGCCCTCGCTGCCATCCGCCGGCGGCCACCAGATCGAGGTGCCGGGCACACGCTCGAATTCGATCGCCCGAGCCTGGGTCATGCCCCATAGGCCATGCAGCAGCGACAGGCCGATACCGGTGGCCACGCCGATCTCGATGGGCAAGGCAACGATAGCGAGAGCGGTGATGACAATGAGCGCGAACTCCACCGGCGCCTGGCGGAAGGTCGAGACGAAGGTCGGCCAGCGCAGGATGCGCAGCGCGATGAACATCAGGATGCCGGCCAGTGTCGCCTGGGGCACGTTGGTGAGCAATTTTGTGCCAAACAACTGCAACAGCAGGACGATGGCAGCAGCGAACAGTCCGGCCAGCTGCGAGCGTCCGCCGGTTTCGGCAACGATGGCGGTGCGTGGCGGGCTGGAATTGACAGGAAAGGCTCCGAACAGGCCGGCCACCAGACTGCCGGCGCCGATGCCGACGAAATCGCGGTTCACGTCCGGCCCCACACCCTCCCTGCCGGCGAATGAACGCGTGGTGGCGGCCGTCTGCACCATGATGACCAGCGAGATCAGCAGGGCCATCGGCACCAGAGTGCGCATATCCTCAAGTGCCACGCTGGGTATCGCAAGCTTGGGCAGGGCGTCGGGCAAAACGCCCAAAACGGCAACACCATGTTGCTGAAGGCCAAACAGGGTCACAGCCAACGTCGCCAGTGCCAACGCGATCAGCGCGCCCGGGATGCGGGGACTGATGCGCTCGCCGACAAACACCATAAGGAACACGCCGACACCAAGCGCCAGGCTGAGCAGATTGACTTGGCCGAGAGCTGCGTAGACCGCTGCCAGCCTGTGAAAGACATCGCCGCTGCCGGATGGCAGACCAAGCAGTTCGGGCAATTGCGAAATGATGATGTGGATCGAGATGCCGGCCAGGAAACCGGCGGTGACCGGCACGGACAACAGGTCGGCGATCCAGCCGAGCCGCAGCAGTCCGCCGGCAATGACAATCGCCCCAACCATCAGCGCCAGCATGGCGGCAAGGCTGGCATATTGCGGCGAGCCTGACGTCGCGACCAGCGCCAGTCCGCCGGCGAAGATCGGGGTAATCGTGGAGTCCGCACCCGCCGAGAGGTAGCGGCTGCCACCGAAAGCGGCGAATGCCACAGCGCCGGCGATGAAGGCGAAAAAGCCGATCTCGGGCGAGAATTCGCCAAGCCGCGCGGTCGCCATCTGCTCGGGAATGGCGATGGCCGCAAGCGTCAATCCCGCGGCCATGTCGCCGCCAAGATCTGCTCGGCTCCAGCCTTGCAGGGCGCCGAAGAGAACACGCGGCCTTGCATGCAACAGCCCCGTTCGCAAACCTCGCATGCGCGCCTCGCCCATATTCGCACCCGCCGCCAATGCCTTTCAGCGGCGGCCTATTTCAACGCTGGGTGTCGGCCTCGCGTTCCCGTCAAGGTTGCGCCATCTTGCGCCCACTGTGCTCCGCAAGCCAGATGCCGCCGAGCACAAGCACGATGGCCACTGCATGATAGGCCTGGAAGGCCTCGCCGATGATCATCACCGACAGCAGCGTTCCGAAAATCGGCACCATGTTGATGAACAGGCCCGCACGGTTTGCACCGATCAGCTCGACGCCCCTGATGTAGAAGATCTGCGCCAGGATCGACGGAAACAACACCATATAGACAGTGATCGCCCAACCCAGGGCGTCCGGAACGACCACGCGGCCTGTGACGATTTCCCAAACGACAAACGGGATCGAGGTGACGAAGGCGGCTGAAGTCATCACGATCATCAGGCTTAGCCAATGGATGTCGGGTTTGAAGCGCAGCGCCACCGTGTAGGCGCTGTAGACCAGCACCGCGATCAGCATCAGCGCGTCGCCGAAATTCATGTCGAGCGCCACCAGCGTCCTCAGGTCGCCATGGCCGGCCGTAAGCGCGATACCGGTGAGCGACAGCAGGAAGCCGATGATCTGGCCAAAAGTGACGCGCATGCGAAACAGGAGGAAATTGGCTGCGAAGATGACCATCGGCATGCCCGCCTGCTCGATGCTGGCGTTGATTGCCGAGGTGAAGTTCAGCGCCGAATAAAGTGCCGCGTTGAACGCCGTGAAGCCGAAACCGCCCAAAGCGACCAGCAACCAGATATGCTTGCGCACGACCGGCCAGTCATTCCGCAACTGAGGCCAGCCGATAGCGCCGAGGATTGCGGCGGCGAACGCCCAGCGCAACGACGTCAGCAACATCGGCGAAGCATGGCCGACAGCGAGCTTGCCCGCCACCGCGTTGCCGCCCCAAAACAGGGTGGTCAGCAACAGCAGGACATAGGCTTTTCGATTCATGCGACCGGACTTTCGCTGGCGACAGGTTACATGCCGGCCTAGGTGCTGGGTCCAGACAAGTAAATGCGCCGAAAGGTGGAATTTGTTGTGCCTCGGACGGCAAAGAAAGGTCGCACATCCAATTGCTTGGCGTTATAGAGGCCTGTCATTTTGCACTGTTCGCGGCCCGGCCCGCGATGTCGGAAGGAAAATATCATGGCCAATGTGGTGGTCGTCGGTTCCCAGTGGGGCGATGAAGGCAAGGGCAAGATCGTGGACTGGCTGTCGGAGCGCGCCGATGTGGTGGTGCGGTTCCAGGGCGGGCACAATGCCGGTCACACGCTGGTGGTCGACGRTGTGGTCTACAAGCTGTCGCTGCTGCCCTCCGGCGTTGTGCGCGAAGGCAAGCTGTCGATCATCGGCAATGGCGTGGTCTTCGACCCGCATGCCTTTGTCGCTGAACTGGCCAAAATCCGCGCCCAGGGCGTCGAAATCGGCCCGGATCGCCTGAAAATAGCCGAAAACACAGCGCTTATCCTGTCGCTGCACCGTGAGCTGGATGGTTTCCGCGAGGACGCCGCCTCCAATTCGGGGACGAAGATTGGCACGACTCGTCGCGGCATCGGCCCCGCCTATGAAGACAAGGTGGGCCGCCGCGCTGTTCGGGTGATGGATTTGGCGGATTTGGATACCCTGCCCCAGAAGGTCGACCGGTTGCTGACGCACCACAACGCGATGCGTCGCGGGCTCGGCCACCCCGAGGTGACGCACGAAGCCATCATGACCGAGCTGACATCGGTTGCCGGCGAGATCCTGCCTTACATGGACCGCGTCTGGAAGGTGCTGGACGACAAGCGCCGTGCCGGCGAGCGCATCCTTTTCGAAGGCGCGCAGGGCACGTTGCTCGACATCGACCACGGCACCTATCCCTTCGTGACCTCCTCCAACACGGTTGCCGGCCAGGCTGCTGCCGGTTCGGGCGTTGGTCCGGGCGCAATCAACTACGTGCTCGGCATCACCAAGGCCTACACGACGCGCGTCGGCGAAGGTCCATTCCCGACAGAGCAGCAGAACGAAGTCGGCGAGTTCCTCGGCACCCGCGGCCATGAGTTCGGCGTGGTGACCGGGCGCAAGCGCCGCTGCGGCTGGTTCGACGCCGTGCTGGTGCGCCAGGCTGTTGCCGTCAACGGCATCAAGGGCATCGCGCTGACCAAGCTCGACGTTCTCGACGGCCTCGAAGAGATCAAGGTCTGCACCGGCTACATGCTCGACGGCGAGCTGATCGACTATTTGCCGGCGAGCCAAGGCGCACAGGCCCGTGTCGAGCCGGTCTACGTGACGCTTGAAGGCTGGAAAGGCACCACAGCCGGCGCACGCAGCTGGAATGACTTGCCTGCCCAGGCAGTCAAGTATGTGCGCTACATCGAAGAACTGATCGGTGCGCCGGTGGCCATGCTTTCCACCAGCCCCGAGCGGGACGACACCATACTTGTGACCGACCCGTTTGAAGACTAGTTTTGGCTCCTTCCCGGCGGCTGATTTGCCGCCGGACGCGGCGCGGCCCAGAAGAAGAGATAGGTCGACGAGAGAATGGCAGACTTCGTAGCGGTTCTGAAGAAGACGCTGGATGGCATGGGCGACACCACGCCGGCGATGCGCGCGCGGGTTTACGACAAGGCCCGCAGCACCATCGCGGCCAAGCTCGCCGCCCTCAATCCGCAGCCGCCCGCAGCTGTCGCCGAACGCCAGACGAAATCGCTCGAGGACGCCATCGCGACCGTCGAAGCGGAATTCAGCGCAAAGCCGGTGGAAGACGATCCGCTGGCAGAGCTCGAAAACGTCTTTACGTCGATCGCTCGCAACAAGGACCAGCCGACCTATAGCCGTCCGCTGCCCGAGCCGGAAGTTCGCCGCCCGGTGACCCCGGCAGCGCCGCCGCCTGCCGCCGCCCCTATTCCGGGCCCCTCTGCCCCGGCATACGTACCGCAAGCGCGTGAGCCGCTGCCTGACTTTTCGGCAACAAGCCATGATCAGGACGAGGACGTAGCGGTAGCTGGCGACGACGACCGTGCGGCAGAAACTGCCAGCGATGACGTCGATCCGTTCCAGAACACCCGGCAGCGCCCGCGCAAGCGCATCAGCGGCGGCCTCATCGCCGCTGCCCTTGCGGTTGCGGTTGTCGGTGCCGGTGGCTATGGCCTGTGGGCGAACCGCGCCGCCTTTTCGGGTTCCAGCGCCGACAAGCCTGCCGAGACCGCACCGCCGGCAAGTGAAGCAGCAACGCCGCCGCCCGCCAATGGCGGCCAGGCAGCCCAGGCGCCGGCCAATGGCGAGCCGGGCAAGTTCACCCAGCGCATGACGGCCGATGGCAAGGAAGTCGATCCGGGTCCGGCAAGCGGCACCAACGGTGTCGGCGAAGGCACCTCCGTCGCCGCCCTTACCCAGCCGCCCCCCGCGACACCGCCGGCCACGCCCGAGCCCGCACCAGCAACGACCCCAGCAGCACCTGCCGGGGGTGGCGCGGCGACGACGACACCGCCTGCTGCAAACGCACAGGTGGCCGTCGGCCAGAAGGCGATCTTCTACGAAGAGCGCACCAATGTAGCGCAAGGCTCGGCTGAATCCGGCTCCGTGGTCTGGACAGTGGTGCAGGAATCGCCAGGCGGCGACCTGCCGCCGGAACCGGCGATCCGTGCCGAGGCGACCATTCCCGGCAAGGACATCCAGCTGCGCATGACGATCCGCCGCAACGCCGACAAGACGCTGCCGGCGAGCCATATCCTCGAGATGATCTTCCTGACGCCTGACGGCTTCGAGGGCGGCGGCATCGAAAACATCCTGCGGGTGGCGATGAAGAGCTCCGAGCAGGACGCCGGCAATTCGCTGCTTGGCATTCCGGCCAAGATCGCCGACGGTTTCTTCCTCGTCGCGCTCAACGACAACAAGCCCGAGGTTGACGCCAACCTGAATCTTTTGCGCCGCCAGGGCTGGATCGACGTTCCGGTGGTCTACAAATCCGGCCGCCGCGCGCTGTTCACCCTGGAAAAGGGTATTCCGGGCGACAGGGTGTTCGAAGAAGCGATGAAGGCCTGGCAGGCCAAGGCTGCGGGATAAGTCTCTCGCATCACACCAATGATCTGGCTGACGCGGACGAACGTCCGCGTCAGAAGCCTTGGAACAGCATGTCCAGGGCGTCGGTGATCTTGTCGTGACTGGCGAGCAGATTGGATCTCACCTCGCCAAGCCGCGCGACCGGTACGGTCGCAATCAGGTGGGTGAACATCACATAGTGTTTGCCGTCGATCACGAAGACCGGGTTGAGCCTGCGTACAAGGTTCAGTTTTTCGGTCTTGGGCAAAAGCGGCACTACGACCCGTGTCCTGAACCCGTCCAGCAAATCGGCTTGGACATCAAGTAGATAGCCGACGCCAGTCGGGCTCATAAAAATGTCGAACCGCGCCATCAGAACTGCCGGAACTCTTCCAGCGGTAGCCCGTGTTCCTCGACATATTTGTTCAGGCTTTCAATAGCGTCGCGATTCTCGATCTTCCAGCGCCGCGTCTTCTCGTCAGCCACAGCTCTCGCGATGCTTTCTTCGGCGAGGCGCGAGATGTTGATGTCAAGGCTCTTTGCATCTGCGACGAGCTGCGCATCGAGTGAAAGATTCGTAGGCTTTCGAACCACAGGATTAGCCAAGCGGGACATTGTCGCCCTCCATATCTATGCGCACAATATATGCGCATAGATATGGATATGCAACTGCTTGCCTACCCCTCGAGTTCTTCGCGCAGCATCTCCAGCTCGAACCATTCTTCTTCAAGCGCAGTCAGCGTCTCGCGTTCCTTGTCGAGGGCAGCGATGGTCTTCTGGAAGCCATGCGGGTCGCGCTCGTAGAAGGCCGGATCGGCGATCTGGTTTTCCAGCCGCGAGATCGAAGCTGTCACCGCTTCCATCTTCTTGGGCAGGTTTTCGAGCGCGAATTTCTGCTTGAACGACAGCTTCTTCGATGCTGCCTTCGGCGCTTCGGGCTCGCCGCGGCCACCTGACGCCTGGCCGTTGGCGGCTTTGCGCGATTTCCGGTCCTCAAGCTTGGTGCCGCCGCGCTGGGCCAGCATGTCGGCATAACCACCGGCATATTCGATCCAGCGGCCTTCGACGTCGGGCGCGATGATGCTGGTCACCGTACGGTCGAGGAAGTCGCGATCGTGGCTGACGAGGATGACGGTACCGGCAAAACCGGCGACCAGTTCCTGCAGCAATTCCAGCGTCTCCATGTCGAGATCGTTGGTCGGTTCGTCGAGCACCAGCAGATTGGCCGGGCGTGCCAGAACACGCGCCAGGATCAGCCGGGCGCGTTCGCCGCCCGAGAGCTCGCGCACCGGCGTGCGCGCCTGCTCCGGCTTGAACAGGAAGTCCTTCATGTAGGAGACGACGTGGCGCTGCTCGCCATTGATGACAAGGTTTTCGCCGCGCCCGTCGGTCAGGTAGCTCGACAGTGTCTCGTGCGGATCGACAGCCTCGCGCTTTTGGTCGAGGGTGGCGATCTCAAGATTAACGCCGAGCCGGATCGTGCCGGCGTCGGGCTCAAGCTCGCCGGTCAGCATCTTGAGCAGCGTCGTCTTGCCGGCGCCATTCGGCCCAACCAGGCCGACACGGTCGCCGCGCTGGATGCGGGTGGAAAAGTCCTTGACCACAACGAGGTCGCCGAAAGCCTTGTCGATGTTCTTGGCCTCGATGATCAGCTTGCCGGATTCGGCCGCCTCACTCGCCACCATCGTCGCCACGCCTTCGGCACCGCGATGGCCCCGGAAGCTCTGGCGCATCGTCTGCAGCTCACCGAGCCGGCGCATGTTTCGCTTGCGCCGCGCCGTCACGCCATAGCGCAGCCAGTGCTCTTCGCGCACGATCTGGCGGCCGAGCTTGTGTTGGTCGCGCTCTTCCTCCTCGAGAATCTGGTCGCGCCATTCCTCGAAATGGGCAAAGCCACGGTCGAGCCGGCGCGTCTGGCCGCGATCGAGCCAAACCGTGTTGCGGCTGACGCGCTCGAGAAAACGCCTGTCGTGCGAAATGACGATCAGCGCTGATGAGGTGCGGATCAGTTCTTCCTCCAGCCACTCGATAACGGCAAGGTCGAGATGGTTGGTCGGCTCGTCGAGCAGCATGATGTCGGGCTCGGGCGCCATGACGCGGGCAAGGGCGGCACGCCGCGCCTCGCCGCCCGACAGGTCGGCCGGAGACTCTTCGCCGGTGAGGCCAAGATGGTCGAGCAGATAGGTGGCGCGGTGCGGGTCATCTGCGGGTCCGAGACCAGCCTCGACATAGGCGCGCACCGAAGCGAAGCCATCCATGTCGGGCATCTGCGGCAGGTAGCGGATCGTCGCCGACGGCTGGCGGAACACCACGCCATCCTGCGGTTCGACCAGCCCGGCAGCGATCTTGAGCAGCGTCGACTTGCCCGACCCGTTGCGCCCGACCAAAGCGATCTTGTCGCCCGAAGCCGCCGACAGCGATGCGCCATCAAGCAGCGGCGTGCCACCGAAAGTCAGACGGATGCCGTCAAGATTGAGAAGCGGTGGCGCCATGTTCAGAATTCCAAGGCAGGAAAGGGATGGGCGAGAAGCAGCGCGCGGCCGCTACCGAGCGAAACACGCAAGGTGCCCCGCACTTCGTTGGAGAGTGTCAGCGATGAGCCGAACGGCACGTCGACGCCGTTGAGCGGCCATTTGGCGCCCTCTTCGGACAGGCCAGACAGTTCGGAAAAAGCAAGTACGGAAAACAACGTGCCGTCGTCATAGTCGAAGCTCATCGTGCCCGGCAAAAGCGGATGCGCCTCCTGGCGCCCGCTGGTCAGGATCACCTCGGTGCCAGCCTCGGCAAGCCGCAGCGCCAGAGCGAGGTGGAGAAAGGCATGGTCGGCGCGCGGGCCGCCGAAGGCACCGACGAGCACCAGCGAGGTCGCGCCGCGCTGGAGTGCCGCCGCGATAGCGAGTTCGCCGTCGGTCTTGTCCTTTTCCTCAGGAAACGTCTCGCGCGGCAGGTCGGCAAAGCGCGGATCGACGTCAGCCGGCACGGAATCGAAATCGCCGAGCCACAGCTCCGGCATCAGTTCCAGGGTGGTGGCGTGGCGAATGCCGGCATCGGCCGCGATAACACGGCTGCCCGCGACCTGACGGTCGACGAGCGGCGTGCGCAAAAGCTCGCCGCCAAGGAGTATGGTGAACCGGGTCATGGCAGCGCATTACCAGTCCGGCGGCCGAAACGGAAGGCCGCGACGTTGGTTCGTGGCCGGCAAACTACCGCTTGCGTGGCCTGCGGCACGGCCCTATTTGTTGAACCGCTCTAACGGGGTGCCTGACGTGTTCACACGCGTCGGCTGAGAGGCATGGGGAAATCCAGCCAACCCGCTGAACCTGATCCGGTTTGTACCGGCGGAGGGATTAGATGCTTCGGACGCCCGGCGCTTCAAATTCCCTTTCAACACCAATAAAGGAGGCGCGCCGATGCGCACGATCTTGCTGTCCTTGACCTCGGCCCTGGCGCTTGCCGCCGCAGCCTTTCCGGCCGCCGCCGAAGGCAAACTTACCGTCTACACCTATGAAAGCTTCACTTCGGAGTGGGGTCCCGGCCCGCAGGTCAAGAAGGCCTTCGAGGCCGAATGCGGCTGCGAAGTAGACTTCGTTTCGGTTGCTGATGGTGTGGCCCTGCTCAATCGTGTGAAACTCGAAGGCGCCTCGACCAAGGCCGACATCGTGCTCGGCCTCGACACCAACCTGACCGCCGAGGCCAAGGCGACCGGCCTGTTTACCCCGCATGGCGCTGCCGGCGAAGACGTCAAGGTTCCCGGCGACTGGAAGGACGACACTTTCGTGCCTTACGACTACGGCTACTTCGCCGTGGTCTACGACACCGAAAAGCTGAAGAACCCACCCAAGAGCCTGAAGGAACTGGTCGAGGGCGACCCCGAGCAGAAGATCGCGATCCAGGACCCGCGCACCTCAACGCCGGGCCTCGGCCTGCTGCTGTGGGTCAAGTCGGTCTATGGCGACAAGGCGCCGGAAGCCTGGGCCAAGCTCAAGGGTCGCGTTCTGACCGTGACGCCGAGCTGGAGCGAGGCCTACGGCCTGTTCACCAAGGGCGAGGCGCCGATGGTGCTGTCCTACACCACCTCGCCGGCCTACCACATGGTCGCGGACAAGTCTGAGCGCTACCAGGCGGCATCCTTCGAGGAAGGCCACTATCTCCAGATCGAAGTTGCCGGCATCACCACGACAGGCGCCAAGAATCCGCTGGCGGAAAAGTTCATGGCCTTCATGACGAGCCCGGGTTTCCAGGACGTGGTGCCCGAGACCAACTGGATGCTGCCTGCCGGCAAGACCGACAAGCCGCTCGACCCGGCCTTCGACAGGCTGGTGAAGCCGGCCAAGACGCTGCTGTTCAGCGCCGACGAGGTTGCTGCCAACCGCAAGGCCTGGGTTGATGAGTGGCTCAGCGTGATGAGCAAGTAAGTTCTATCGACCTGCGATGGCTGTGCTTGAACACCCCCCTCTGGCCTGCCGGCCATCTCCCCCTCAAGGGGGGAGATTGGCTGCGGCACTGCCTTCGCCAACGTTAGATGTTGTCGAAAGTAGAGGGGCGTTGAAGCTGCTGATCTCCCCCCTTGAGGGGGAGATGGCCGGCAGGCCAGAGGGGGGCGGGGCGGAGCGCAACCTTCCGCAGTTTGCCATCCGTCCGACCGGCTCAGCATGTCCATGAGCCGTCGCGACCACCGCATCACCGCTGGCATCGCAGCGCTCGCCGCCATCGGCGTGCTGATCGGCGGGGCGTTTGCCGGCCTTGGCATCGAAGCCCTGCGCAACCCTGAAGGTGCGGCCGCCGCCTTCGACGGTTATCTTTTCCGTGTCGCCCGCTTCACGCTGTGGCAGGCGCTGCTGTCGACGCTGCTATCGGTCGCTCCCGCGATCCTCGTAGCGCGCGCCTTGTCGCGGCACCCGCAATTTCCCGGCCGTGGGCTGATCCTGCGCCTGTTTGCCGTGCCGCTGGCACTGCCGGCCATCGTCGCAGCGCTTGGCATCCTGTCGCTCTATGGCCGCGCCGGCTATTTCGCCGAACCGCTCGTGGCGCTGACCGGCGGAACATGGCCCGGCATCTACGGCCTGTCGGGCATCCTCGTTGCCCATGTCTTCTTCAACCTGCCGCTGGCGACACGGCTGATCCTGGAAGCGCTGCAAACGGTGCCGACCGACCAGTGGCGGCTGGCGAGCCAGCTCGGCATGGGCTCGCGCGCAAGCTTCCGCCTCATCGAATGGCCGGCAATACGCGCGTCCCTGCCCGGCATCGCCGGGCTGGTGTTCATGCTGTGCATCACGTCTTTCACCATCGTGCTCACGCTCGGGGGCGGACCAGCTGCAACGACGCTGGAAGTGGCGATCTACCAGGCGCTGCGCTTCGACTTCGACCCCGCCCGCGCTGTCGCGCTCACCTTGCTGCAAATCGCGCTCACTGCCGTTGTGGTCTTCGCCTTGATGCGGCTAGGCGCCAACACGACCGGCGACGCCAACCTTCCGGTGGCACGTCGTAGCTACATCCAGGCAAAGGCAGGCGAGAAGGCGCTCAACGTCGCGGTGATCCTCATTGCCCTCCTCTTCGTTGGCGGGCCGATGCTGGCGACCGTCGCCTCCGGGCTCAAAGCCGACCTTGGCCGCCTCGCCGGCGAGGCATCGGTGCAGCGCGCGACGCTGACCAGTATCGTGCTGGCCACGCTGTCGGCAACGCTTGCCGCAGCACTTGCCCTGTCGCTGGTGATGGCACGCCGGGCAGTGGCCGGCAGCAGACGGGGTGACAAAAAATCGCTGCTCGAACGCTTCACCGATACAGGTGCTGGTTTCGTGCTGGTGGTGCCGCCGATCGTCATCGGCGCTGGCTGGTTCGTGCTGGTGCGGCAGACGGTCGACGTGTTTGCACTGGCGCCATTCATGGTCGTCACCGTCAATGCGGTCATGGCGATGCCGTTTGCCGTCCGCGCAGTCCGCCCTGCATACGATGCCGCGAGCGAACGCCACGAAAGGCTGTGCGCCCAGCTCGGCATATCAGGCTGGAGCAGGTTGCGGCTGATCGACTGGCCGGTGCTACGTCGCCCGCTGGCAACCGCCTTCGCTTTTGCCATGGCGCTGTCGCTCGGCGATCTCGGCGTGATTGCCCTGTTCGGCAGCGACGCGGTGCAGACCTTGCCTTATCTTCTGCTCGCCCGCATGGGCAGCTACCGCACCGACGATGCGGCTGGGCTGGCGCTGATGCTTGGGTTGTTGTGCCTTGCCTTGATGATGCTCGCCGACCGCCTCGGCAGGGAGACTTCGAAATGACCTCGACACGTGCGGCGGTGCGCCTCGACCAGGTGGTGTTCAGCTACAGCGACACCATGGTGCGCTTTGACGTCGACTTCGCGCCCGGCGAGATCACCGCGATCATGGGGCCGAGCGGTGCCGGCAAATCGACACTGCTCAATCTCGTTGCCGGCTTCGAGACGCCGCGTGAAGGCCGCGTTCTGATCGGCGGTGCGGATCTGACCTCGGCGCCCCCAGCCGAGCGGCCGGTGTCGATGGTGTTTCAGGAAAACAATCTGTTCGCCCATCTCGACGTTGCCAAGAATGTTGGTCTGGGGCGTTCGCCGGCGCTGCGGCTGAGCGCCACTGACAGGCAGGATATCGTGACAGCGCTCGCGCGCGTCGGCCTTGCCGGCATGGAAAACCGCCTGCCGCGTGAGCTGTCTGGCGGCGAACGCCAACGTGTCGCGCTCGCACGCGTCCTGGTGCGCGATCGCCCGATTCTCCTGCTGGATGAACCCTTTGCCTCGCTTGGACCAGCGTTGCGTGACGACATGCTCGACCTTGTGGCAAGCGTCCAATCAGAACGCAGCATGACCGTGCTTTTCGTGACACACCAGCCCGAAGATGCGCGAAAACTCGCCGAAAACATGGTTTTCGTCGAGTCCGGGACGGTTTCCGCAACAGGAAAGACTGCAGATTTCTTTACCAATTCTGGACCTGAGGCGTTCCGACACTATATCGGCAGTGAACGGCGATGACACGATCACGCCGAGTTGCCCGGAAGCGGACATAATTTACAGCCAAATCGCCATATTGGCGGTAATGGCCTTATTGTGTTGGCAAGCTGAGTCTGGCTACGTCCTGGGACGCGGGCCGGTATCTGCTTCGCCTGCCGCCGAAGGAATTTGAAAGGACGCGAGCTCTGCCCATCTGCCGCGACGGACTGATCGAGACGAAAACGCCCCGCTACACGCGACTAGCCATCGCTGTGGCGCTGTCGGCGTTCGTCTCCGGTTGCCAGATGCTCAACACCTCCGACATTCGTGAATCCGGGTTCCAGCCGTCCAACAATCCGGTGACGGTCGACAACGTCACCCGCAACGACAAGCTCGCCGAGATCGCCAAGGCCCAGCATCCGCGCATCCTGGCGACCTATGGCGGCGAGTATTCCGATCCCAAGCTGGAGCGCATGGTCGCCAAGGTCGTCGGCTCCCTGACGACGGTTTCCAGCAACCCGAACCAGACCTACCGCATCACCATCCTCAATTCGCCCAACGTCAACGCCTTCGCCCTGCCCGGCGGCTATCTCTACGTAACGCGCGGGCTACTGGCACTGGCCAATGATTCGGCCGAACTGGCGGCGGTCATCGCGCATGAGATGGGCCACGTCACCGCCAATCACGGCATCCAGCGCCAGCAGAAGGAAGCCGAGGAAGTGCTGGCGACCAAGGTCGTCACCGACGTGCTCGGCGAAAGCCCGACGGCCAAGGCAGCGCTGATCCGCGGCAAGCTGCGGCTCGCGCAGTTCTCGCGCAACCAGGAACTGGAAGCCGACGGCATCGGCATCAAGATGAGCGGCCAGGCCGGCTACGACCCATTTGCCGCCGGCCGCTTCCTGCAGTCGATGGCCGCCTACGCCGACCTGCGCGCGGTCAGCGGCGCCACCGATGCCAGCCTCGACTTCCTGGCAAGCCATCCCAACGCGCCGCAGCGCATCGACCTCGCCCAGCGCCACGCCCGCCAGTTCGGGGCGCCGGGCATCGGCACCCGCGACCGCGATTCTTTCCTGGCGGGAATAGATGGGCTGTTGTTTGGCGACACACCTGATGAAGGTTATGTGCGGGGCACGACCTTCCTGCATCCGAAGCTCGGCATCTCGTTTTCGGTGCCGCAGGGGTTCATAATCGATAACACCGCAGCCGCCGTCACCGCGACAGGCCCCGATAACACCGCCATCCGTTTCGACGGTGTGACCATCGACGCCAAGCTGTCACTGTCCGACTATATCAAGAGCGGCTGGGTGGCGGGGCTCGACCCGGCAAGCGTGCGCGCCGAAAACATCAACGGCAATGAAGCAGCATTCGCGCGCGCCAGCGCCGAGGGCTGGAAGTTCGACATCGTGGTGATCCGCAACGGCGCGCAGGTCTACCGCCTGCTGACGGCAGCGCCGACCGCAAGCACCACGCTCGAAACGGTCGCCCGTTCGGTCAGCTCCAGCTTCCACGTGATGACCGCTGCGGAAAAGGCAGCGCTTAAGCCGCTGCGCATCCGCKTCGTCACCGTCCAGCCGGGGCAGACGATGGGGTCGCTCGCCGCCAGCATGATCGGCGTCGACCGCAAGCTCGATCTGTTCAGGGTGCTGAATGCTATGGCGCCGGGCGCCACGGTGTCGGCTGGCGACAAGGTCAAGATCGTCACCGATCGATAGCGGGTTCAGGCCGGCAGGAACGCCGAGTTCTGCCGGACCAGGGCCGATTTCAATTTCTCCATCGCGCGGGTCTCGATCTGGCGTACCCGCTCCTTGGAGATGCCAAGCGAGGTGCCGAGCTGTTCGAGCGTAGCACCTTCTTCCGTCAGCCGGCGCTCCTCGATGATCTGCAGCTCGCGGGCGTTGAGAACGCCAAGCGCGTCATGCAGCCAGCCAGAACGCCGCTCAATGTCGATCGCTTCGCCGACGAGTTCGTCGGGCAAGGGGTCGTCCGACACCAGCAAGTCCATCCGCTCGCCGGAATCGCCGTCATCGTTGAGCGGTGCGTTGAGCGAGCTATCGGGCACGGACAGGCGCATGTCCATCATCGCGACATCGGCTTCCGATACGCCAAGCGCTACCGAGATTTCCTGATAGGCAGACGTATTGCCGAGCGGGCCGCCACCCTGGGCAAGGCGGGCGCGCATGCGGCGCAGGTTGAAGAACAGGGACTTTTGGGCCGAACTGGTGCCGCCCCTGACGATCGACCAGTTGCGCAGGATATAGTCCTGCATCGATGCCCGGATCCACCAGGTGGCATAGGTCGAAAAGCGCACTTCGCGCTGAGGATCGAAACGCGCGGCCGCCTCCAACAAGCCGACATGCCCTTCCTGGATGAGGTCGCCCATTGGGAGGCCATAACGCCTGAACTTGACCGCCATGGCGATGACCAGGCGCATATGGGCAGTGGTGATGCGGTTGAGTGCGTCCTGGTCGTGCTGTTCTTTCCAGCGGATCGCCAGTTCGAGTTCTTCCCCGCGCTCCAGATAAGGTGCACGCGATGCCGCCCTCAGCATCATCTGCTCGCCGGYCAAACCCGCCCGGTCCATATACATGCTTCGCCCCTTGTCTCGTGAGCAGCCGGGCGGCGCTTAGCGGCGCTGCCCCGCACGGCTATCAACGCGGAATTCTGGCGAATGTTCCCGGGGCTCAGGCCGGGGCCCTTCCGATAGATTCAAATTCTATGATTGCCATATACTTGAAATTTATTTCCTTATCTTCAACGCCCGCTTCTGCGAGATTGCATCCAATCACAACGCACCCGGCCTTTGGCCGGCTCAAATTCGGGATCATGTAAAATGAACTGGTTGAAATCGCTGGCCGTTGCCGCAACGCTCCAGATCGCCGCCGTAGGTGCTGGCCATGCCGGTGAAAACCTCAATGAGATCAAGGCCGCCGGCGTGTTCAAGATCGGCACCGAAGGCACCTATGCGCCCTTCACCTATCACGACGCCTCGGGCACGCTGGTCGGCTTCGACGTCGAGATCGGCCGCGAGATCGCCAAGCGCCTCGGCGTCAAGGCCGAGTTCCTCGAAGGCAAGTGGGACGGCCTGATCGCCGGCATCGACGCCAAGCGCTACGACGCTGTGATCAACCAGGTCGGCATCACCGAGGCCCGCAAGGCAAAGTACGACTTCTCCGAGCCCTACATCGCTTCGAAAGCTGTGCTGATCGTCAGCGGCAAGAACGCGGACATCAAGGGTTTCGCCGATCTCAAGGGCAAGAAGTCGGCCCAGTCGCTGACCAGCAATTTCGGCAAGATCGCCGAGGCCAATGGCGCTACACTGGTCGGCACCGACGGCTTCGACCAGTCGATCCAGCTGGTGCTCAACGGCCGTGCCGACGCGACCATCAATGACTCCCTGTCGTTCTTCGACTTCAAGAAGCACAAGCCCGATGCTGACGTGAAGATCGTCGCCGAAGAGGCCAAGGCCGATTTCTCCGGCGTGATCGTGCGCAAGGGTGAGCCCGAGCTCGTCGAGGCGATCAACAAGGCGCTGGCCGAGATCAAGACCGACGGCACCTACAAGAAGATTTCCGAGGCCTATTTCGGCACGGATGTCTCGCAGTAGCCGACGCTGATCGGACGGCGACAACCCGCCTGAAAGGCGTTCATTTTTCCACCTCTCATTTTTCCCATGAACTTGCCCGGAAAATCTGCGATTTTCCGGGCTCGTTTGTTATGGGGAGGGAGCATTCATCTTGCCACATTGGCTGCAATTGATGCTGGAGTCGCTCGGACCCCTGTTGTGGGCAGCACTCGTCTTCACAGCACCCCTGACACTTCTCTCCTTCGCATTCGGCCTGACTGTCGGGCTGGGTGCAGCACTTGCGCGCCTGTTTGGCCCGTGGTGGCTGTCGGCGATCGTGCGCTTCTACGTCTGGATCATCCGCGGCACGCCGCTTCTGGTGCAGCTGTTTTTAATCTTCTACGGCCTTCCGAGCGTCGGCATTGTGCTCGACGCCTTCCCGGCCGCCCTGATCGGCTTCACTCTCAATGTCGGCGCTTATTCCTCGGAAATCATCCGCGCCGCCATAAGCTCGGTTGCCAAGGGGCAATGGGAAGCAGCCTATTCGATCGGCATGACCTGGTCGCAGGCGATGCGCCGGACGATTCTGCCGCAAGCGGCACGCGTGGCGGTACCGCCGCTGTCCAACACCTTCATCTCGCTGGTCAAGGACACGTCGCTTGCCGCCGCCATCACTGTGCCGGAAATGTTTCAGGAAGCCCAGCGCATCGTCGCCACGACCTATGAGCCGCTGATTCTGTATGTCGAGGCCGCCATACTCTATCTGGCGATGAGCTCGGTGCTGTCGTCGCTGCAGGTCAGGCTTGAAAAGCGCCTCAACCGCTATGGTGGCTTCCTGGAGGCGCGGACATGATTGGCCTGTCCCACATCGTCAAACGCTTCGGTGACAATGAGGTCCTGAAGGACGTTTCGGTCGACATCAGAGAAGGCAGCGTGACTGCCCTTGTCGGCCCTTCGGGCGGCGGCAAGAGCACGCTTTTGCGTTGCATCAACCTGCTGGAGATCCCGACATCGGGTACCGTGCGCATCGGCGACGACACGCTTGAGTTCCGCCCTGATATCAAGGTCTCGACCAAGGCGATCCAGCAGCTTCGCCGCCAGACCGGCATGGTGTTCCAGAACTTCCAGCTGTTCCCCCATCGCACGGCGATCGAAAACGTCATGGAAGGCCTGGTGACCGTACTGAAATGGCCGGAAGCCAAGGCGCGGGAACGCGCGCTGGCTCTGCTCGAAAAGGTCGGCATGGCCCACAAGGTCGATGCGTGGCCGGCGACGCTGTCAGGCGGCCAGCAGCAGCGCGTGGCAATCGCACGTGCGCTGGCGCCGCAACCGAAGGTGCTTTTGTGCGACGAGCCGACGTCGGCGCTTGACCCCGAACTCGCCCAGGAGGTGGTCGATGTGCTCGGCCAGCTCGCGCGGGAAGGCACGACCATGGTGATTGCCACGCACGATCTGCGCCTGGCGTCCAAGATYGCTCATGAGGTGGTTTTCCTCGAGGCGGGCATGGTCGTGGAAAAAGGTCCGGCGAGCGAGGTCTTCGGAAACCCGACCCATCAGCGCACCAAGCGCTTCATCGCGACCATCACGCATCAACATGGCGAAGGAGGCGAGGGGTAGGCCGTCGCCGCATCTCTTTCACCTGCACGCACAAAGCGGAGAGATAGATCTACCGTCTCGTCCAGGACCAAGGATTGGTGAGGCTCGTGTCTTCTTTGTTCTGGACCCTGGCCACGGTTGCCATGCCGTCATGGGGCAACTGCGGTGACGACCCAAGCGTGCCAGTCTCCAAACAAAAAACCCGGCCATTGGCCGGGTTTTTCGTAATATCAGCGGATAGCCAAATCAGGCAGCGACTTCCTGCTCTGCATCGGCTTCTTCGTTGTCGGCCTTGGCGCCGCGCTTCGGACCCTTGTTGAGGTTGGTCTCGATAAGACGGACAGCCTCGGTTTCCGACAGACGGTTGACGGCTGCGAGTTCGCGCGCCATGCGGTCGAGCGCTGCTTCATAAAGCTGGCGCTCGGAATAGGACTGCTCCGGCTGATTGTCGGCGCGGTAGAGGTCGCGCACAACTTCAGCAATCGAGATCAGGTCGCCGGAATTGATCTTCGCATCATATTCCTGCGCGCGGCGCGACCACATGGTGCGCTTGACGCGGGCGCGGCCCTGCACGACCTTCAAGGCACGCTCGACATAGTCGGTCTCGGAGAGCTTGCGCATGCCGATGGTGGTCGCCTTGGCGACAGGCACCTTGAGGCGCATCTTGTCTTTCTGGAAATCGATCACGAAAAGCTCGAGCTTGTGTCCCGCCACTTCCTGCTCGTCGATGGAAACGATCTGGCCGACGCCATGCGCCGGGTAGACGATATACTCGCCGGTTTTGAAACCGTGACGTGCTGCGGATTTCTTCTGCGGGATGGAAGTTGCCATACGCCCTGAACTCCTTCTTGTAACACCGGCCCGCCGAGGCCGGCTGAACGAGGATGTCACTCACGTGACCTTGTGCCGCACGACAATCGACCCCCAACCGGAGAGCTTGGACCGGTAAACCGCTAAAGCAGCGGCCTCCGGGTCCAGATTACTCTGGTCCGAATTGGGGTTGTCACCTTTCAGTGATTAAGGCTTCGCGCCATAGATCGACGTTGTGTCATCGGCATGTTGGCGTAGCTCTAACACAAAAAGTCGGAAGAATCAAGATTTTGGTGGATACGCGAAGATCTGCCGCGTCAAGAGTCGGCGGTGGCGCTCAATCCAACGATCTACCGCCTTTTAGGCCGGCAAAGGTCTCAGTTGCCTTCGCCAGGCTCCGGCGAAAAGTACTTCTCGAACTTGCCTTCGATGCCGTCAAACTCCTTGGCGTCGGCAGGCGGCTCTTTCTTGGCCGTGATGTTGGGCCATTTTTCGGCATATTCGGTGTTGATCTGCAGCCATTTGTCGAGGCTCGGCTCGGTGTCGGGCTTGATCGCSTCGGCYGGGCATTCCGGYTCGCASACGCCGCAGTCGATGCACTCGTCSGGATGAATGACGAGCATATTTTCGCCTTCATAGAAGCAGTCGACCGGACAAACCTCGATGCAATCCATGTATTTGCATTTGATGCAGTTGTCGGTGACGACATAGGTCATGGCAGGCTCCGGGACTTCCCGTATTTTTGTATCTTTGTCGGTGAGGTAGCCCCTTTGAAGACCCGTTGCAAGGGCGGCCATTGCGCGCAGAAGGCAGTTGGCGGAACGTATTTCTCAACTTGAGCGCTGGAGCTCTGGAGCCATTGCGTCACTCATTGCGCAGACGGTCGGTGGCGCGCCGTTCCTTCTTTGTCGGACGGCCGCTTCCAGCCTCGCGCAGTGGCGGCCTGGCGTCGGGCGGTGCCTGGTCCTTGGGCGTGGGAACAGGCGATATATCCTCGTAGAGCTTGCGCGCTTCTTCGGCCGGCCCGCGCCGCTCGCCCAGCAGCAGCACCTTGTAGATCAGGATGCGGCGGTCGAGCGTGATGGTCAGGACATCGCCTGTCTTGATGATGTCGGAGGCCTGGCCAAGCTTCTGGCCGTTGCTCCTGACCCCGCCTGACTGGGCAAGCTTGGCGCCAAGCGAGCGCGACTTGACCGCGCGCGAGAAGAACAGCCACTTGTCGATGCGCTGTCTTCCCTCGCCGGCCAAGGCGTTTACTTCTTGAGCTGGTCGCGCAGCGCGGCGAGCTTGGCGAAGGGCGAATCGGGATCGATGCGCACCGGACGCTCTTCGCGCGGCTTTGGCTGGAAGGCAGGCTTGCCCTTGAAGCCGCCGCGATCACCGCCATGCTTTTCGCCCTGCGGACGCTCGCCACGGCCACGGTTTTCGGGACGACCGCCCTCGCCCTGCGGCTTGCCACCGGGCTTGCGATCAAAGCGCGGACGGCCGTTTTCACGACCGCCTTCGCCACCTTCGCGGCTGCGATTGGCTTCGCCCTGACGAGCGGCGGGAGCGCCTGCGGCACGCGGCTCGCGCTGGCCGCCGCGCGGACGGTTGTCCTGACGATGACGCGGGCGCTGTTCGAAGCGGCCCTGGCGCCACAGCAAGATGGGCTTGGGCTCTTCCGCAGCCTCGGAAGCTTCTGCTGCTGCAGCTTCCACCGGAGCTGCTTCGGCAGCGGGAGCTTCAGCGACAACCGTTGCCACTTCCGGCTCGGACGCAGTTTCAGGCTCGGCCTCGACGACCGCTGCGACTTCAGCCGCAGCTTCGCCAATAGCCTCGACCTGCTCGGCAACCGCCTCTGGTGCCTGCTCGGCCGGTTCAATCTCGGACGCCTGTTCGGCGTTGTCGGCAGCAGCCTGCTCAGGGGTTTCGGCCGTCTCGACGGAGGGTTCGGCGGAGACCTCTTCGCTGCTGGCAGCGGCTGCGGCCGCCTTTGCAGCAAGTGCCCGAGCTACGGCTTCGCGGGCAACCGTGTCGATCGTTTCGAGCTTTTCCTTGACCTCGATGGCCGGCTTCGGCTCGGCGCGATAGCCAAGGCCCTTGAGGATCTCTTCCATGTCGTCGCCTGTGGCGCCGAGGATCGACATCATCTGTGGCGTGACAATGAAAGAGCTGCCGTCATAAGCGCCATCCGGACGCGCGCCGGTGCCTTGCTTCCAGGCAAGCGCGGGACGGATGAGGTCGGCAAGACGCTCCAGAATGTCGACACGCACCGCGCGACGACCGAGATTGCGGAAGCCGGCGAGCTTGTAGAAGGTCTTGTCGAAGGTCGGATCGATAACGACCGAGGTGCGGCCAGCGGCGAGCGCGTGCACGACATCGCCAAAGCCCGGCTTGTCCTTGCCGTCATTCTTCAGCGCCCACAGCAGCGTGACCAGGCCCGACGGAGCAGGCTTGATCAGCGCCGGCACGAAGACAWGATAGGCGCCGAAGCGCACGCCGAGCCGGCGCAGTGCCGCGCGACCTTCCTGGTCGAGCGACTTCACCTCCTCAGTGATGTCGCGGCGATTGATCAGGCCGAAATTCTCCACCAGCTGGAAAGCGATGCCACGACCGATGCCGGAAAGCTGTTCGGCGGCCTTGAGATCGACGAGCGGCTTGAGCAGCGACTCAACCTGGAAATTGACAAAGCGTTCGGCGCGCGCGGCAACCTTGTCGCGGGCTGGGCCCGTCAGCTGCTCGTCGGCGAGCAGGATAACACGCGGCTTGAGCGCGTCTTCGCCTTCGACCAGCGTGCCGATCGGCGCGCCGATCCAGCGCAGCACGCCGTCGGAGCCAAGCGCGATGTCGCCATTGGGCGCCGCCGAAAAACGCTCGGCGCGCGAATCGAATTCGGTGGCGAGCGCCTTTTGGGCTGCCGTTCGCACTGCCTTGGCGTCTTCTCCGCCCGCGCTCTGGTCGGCGGTGAAACGGAACCCTTGCAGTTCACCGACATGGTGGCCCTCGACGAGGACGGTTCCGGACGGGCTGATTTCGGCTTCAAGCATGGTGTTTTCTCTAAGGCGGCGCATGAGGACGGAAGTCCTGCGGTCTACAAAGCGTTTCGTCAACCGCTCATGCAGCGCATCCGACAATCTGTCTTCGATGTCGCGCGTTTTTTCTTGCCAGTGTGCCTGATCGGCAAGCCAGCCAGGGCGATTTGAGACAAAAGTCCAAGTTCTGATCTGTGCGATCCGGTGTGAAAGCGTGTCAATGTCGCCTTCGGTGGAATCGGCGCGGCGCACCTGCTCAGCCATGTAATTCTCGTCAACGTGACCGCGCCGGGCGAGATCATCATACATCGACGCGATAAGGTCGGCGTGCTGGGCGGGAGCTATCCGGCGATAATCCGGCAGCGCGCAAGCTTCCCACAACAGGGCAACGCGCTCGCGGTTGGTGGCAAGCGAGCGGATGTTTTCGTCGCGGGAAAGATGTTCGAGCGCCTGGGCATCGACCGCCGGCAGGGCACGCGTCAGGCCCTCGACGGGCGCCACCGTGTCGAGCGAGCGCTTGAGCGCATCGAGGCTGGAGAACTCGAAGGAAGCGGTACGCCACTGCAGCACCTTCACCGGCTCGAAATCGTGCCCCTCGATCTTTTCGATCAGTTCTTCGTCGAACGGGTCGACCTGGCCGGTGACGCCGAAGGTACCATCGCGCAGATGGCGGCCGGCGCGACCGGCGATCTGGCCAAGCTCGGCTGCGGTCAGCTGGCGATACTGGTAGCCGTCGAACTTGCGGTTCTGGGCGAAGGCGACATGGTCGACATCGAGATTGAGGCCCATGCCGATGGCATCTGTGGCGATCAGATAGTCGACGTCGCCCGACTGGTAGAGCTCGACCTGGGCATTGCGGGTGCGCGGGCTGAGCGCCCCGAGCACCACCGCAGCGCCGCCCTGCTGGCGCCTTATCAGCTCGGCGATGCCGTAAACCTCGTCGGCCGAAAAAGCGACGATGGCCGAACGGCGCGGCAGACGCGTCAGCTTCTTTGAGCCGGCATAAGCGAGATACGACAGGCGCGGTCGCGTAACCACCGAAACGCCCTTCAACAGGCGCTGCAGGATGCCGTGCATGGTGGCAGCGCCGAGCAGCAGCGTCTCTTGCTTGCCGCGCAAATGCAGGATGCGGTCGGTGAAGATATGGCCGCGCTCGAGATCGCCGGCAAGCTGAACCTCGTCGATGGCGACAAAGGCGGCGTCGGTCTGGCGCGGCATCGCCTCGACGGTGCAGACTGAATATTTCGCGCCCGCCGGCAGGATCTTCTCCTCGCCGGTGACCAGCGCCACCTTGTGGGCGCCGACCTTTTCGCAAACCCGGCCATAGACCTCACGCGCAAGCAGTCTGAGCGGCAGGCCGATGATGCCACTTTCGTGCGCCACCATGCGCTCGATGGCGAGATGGGTCTTGCSGGTATTGGTCGGACCCAGAACCGCGGTGACATCGCGGCCTGACAGGATCAGGGGGTCGTTCTGCTTGGAGTGGACATTCATTCTCAGGAACCGCCCTCGGCGCCGGGCCAAACCGGCGTTGCGCCGCCTGTCGCGACGACAGGACACATAGGGATTTGCGCGGCGAAGCGAAAGCGGAATGTTCCAGATTTAAGTGTTGGAACGAGTCTAGAACGAATCAGCGACGAATCACTGACTCCGCCTGATTCAGGTTTTGTTCACCCCAACATGTAGATTTCGAGCTGGCAACGCGCACCACATGCAGACTCTCTAAAGTGGCCCGCTTCATGCGTTAGCGCGCTGCTGTTAACCTTTGCCGGCCCGGCAGCGGAACGCCTCGACTGCCTCAGTGCAAAATAATGATTTTGTTGATGTTTCCTATCGGCAGGTTAACCAGATGGGTGGCTCCAGCGGACAATTAGTTAAGATTTGAACCAAATGCGGAACGAACAGGCTACGAATCACTGATAGGATAAGTTTCCTGCTTTGTTCACCGCTAGATGTTGTGCCCAAGCCCTGTTCTCCACCGATTATCCACTGGCCATGCACAGGGCTATGCACTGCGTCGCCGCCGGCGCATTAACCTTTGCGTGCCATCCCGGCACAGCGGCAGCTCAGCCAAAATATCTGTGATTGCATTCCCCTGAGGCAACCACACCCATTGCGCGCGAGATCGAGCCATGCCTCCATCCTGACGTTGAGTCTGCGCGGCGGGGGTTGCCTAGGCGGGGCCCTCGGAAAATGCGGCGCACCACGCGCTCGATATTGGAGGGAATATCATGACCAAACGTCTATTCGCCGAGTTTCTCGGCACATTCTGGCTCGTCTTCGGCGGCTGCGGCAGTGCCGTGCTTGCAGCCGCATTTCCCGAACTCGGCATCGGCTTTGCCGGGGTTGCCTTGGCGTTCGGCCTCACGGTCCTGACCATGGCTTATGCGGTGGGCGGCATTTCCGGTGGTCACTTCAACCCGGCGGTCTCGGTCGGCCTGATGGTGGCCGGGCGCTTTGAAGCAAAGAACCTGATGCCATATGTCATCGCCCAGCTGGTCGGTGCGATCCTCGCATCGACGCTACTTTACCTCATCGTCAGCGGCAAGGCTGACTTTGCCGGCATCGGCGGCTTCGCAAGCAATGGCTACGGCGATGCTTCGCCGGGCAAGTTCGCCCTGACTTCAGCACTGATCATCGAGATCGTACTTACCTTCCTGTTCCTGATGATCATCCTGGGCTCGACCCATGGCCGCGTGCCGGCAGGTTTTGCGCCCCTGGCCATCGGCCTCGCCCTGACGCTGATCCATCTGATCTCGATCCCGGTGACCAATACCTCGGTCAATCCGGCCCGCTCGACCGGCCCGGCGCTGTTTGTCGGCGGTGTCGCCTTACAGCAGCTGTGGCTGTTCTGGGTGGCCCCGATCATCGGTGCGGCACTCGCCRGCATCGTTCACAAGACCATGTTTGAAAAAGCCTGAGATTGCCGACGGCAGACGCGAAAACGGCGCCWTGCGGCGCCGTTTCTTTGGCCAGCAGCTTGCAGCTTATCCGGCGAAATACTGCCCGCCATTGGCGGTCAGCGTGGCACCAGTGATAAAGCCTGACTCTTCGGATGCCAAAAACACCACGCAGCGCGCGATCTCCTCCGGCTCACCGAGGCGGCCGATGGGGATCTGGGCGATGATCGCCTCGCGCACCTTTTCCGGCACGGCCATGACC
>NZ_JBFUIP010000050.1:0-35642 GCF_056401815.1 Aminobacter sp. P4_D5
CGTCATCGCCGCTGCGGCGATCTGGCTTCTGCTCGCGTCAGGCCAGTGGGACAGCCTTTCGATTCTCAAGGAATATGCCAATCGCGCCGACAGTTTCTGGAACGAAGCGGCGCGCCATGTCCAGCTTGCACTAGGCTCGCTTGCCGCCGCCGCTCTTGTCGGCCTGCCGCTCGGCATTTTGTGCCACCGCGTCGAGGCGCTGCGGGCTGGCGTGCTCAATGTGCTCAACATCATCCAGACGATCCCCTCGATCGCGCTGTTCGGCATCCTGATCGCGCCCCTCGGCTGGGTTGCGGCCAATGTTCCCGGCGCTTCCGCTCTGGGCATTCGCGGTATCGGCGCCGCACCGGCCTTCGTCGCACTGTTTCTCTATTCGCTGTTGCCTGTGGTCGCCAATACGGTGGTCGGGCTCGCTGGTGTGCCGCGCGCGGCGAACGATGCGGCACGCGGCATGGGCATGACCGGCTGGCAGCGCCTGTCGAATGTCGAGTTTCCGCTTGCTTTTCCGGTCATTCTCACCGGCATCCGCATCGTTCYGGTCCAGAACATCGGCCTTGCCACCATTGCCGCGCTGATCGGCGGCGGTGGCTTTGGTGTGTTCGTGTTCCAGGGCGTCGGCCAGACGGCAATGGACCTTGTCCTGCTTGGCGCGGTTCCAACGGTGGCGCTGGCCTTCGCCGCTGCCATCATCCTTGACGCGGTGGTCGAATTTGTCGCGACCCGCAGAACCTTGGCGGTGGCGGCATGATCGAGATCGAAAACATTACCAAGCGTTATGGCGAAACCGCTGTCGTCGACGACGTCTCGATGGTCATTGAGCCGCGTACGCTGACGGTGATCGTCGGCACTTCCGGCTCTGGCAAGACCACGCTCTTGCGCATGATCAACCGCCTGGTCGAGCCGACCTCGGGTACGATCAAGCTCGACGGCACGGACAATCGCTCGGTGCCCGGCCACGAACTGCGCCGCAGCATCGGTTATGCCATCCAGGGCAATGGCCTGTTTCCGCACCGCACCGTGGCACAGAACATCGGCACCGTCCCATCGCTGCTTGGCTGGGACGCAGCGCGCATCAAGGCTCGCGTCGACGAGCTGATGTCGCTGCTTCAGCTGGACCCGGTGGCTTTTGGCCCTCGTTATCCCCACGAATTGTCGGGTGGCCAGCAGCAGCGTRTCGGCGTCGCCCGCGCGCTTGCGGCCGAGCCCAACGTGCTGTTGATGGACGAGCCGTTCGGCGCGCTCGATCCGATCATCCGCACCAAGGCGCAGGAAGACCTGCTGGCGATCCAGAAACGCTTCGGCACCACCATCATCCTCGTCACCCACGACATGGAGGAGGCGGTCCATCTGGGCGACCGTATCGCCGTCATGGATGCAGGGCGACTGATCCAGTATGCGACGCCAGCCGAAATTCTGGCCAAACCCGCCAATGACTTCGTCGAAACACTGATCGGTGCCTCCGACCGCCCGTTCAAGCTGCTGTCGCTTGGCGCCGTCGGCGATGCGGTCGAGCCCGGCAAGGCCGCCGGCGAGGGGATACGCGCCGAGGCGACCCAGCGCGATGCGCTTGCGGAACTGTTGTGGTCGGGTCGTTCTGCGATGCCGGTGACATCGGACGATGGCACACCGCTTGGCAAGGTCACTATGGAAGGCCTCGTCAAACGTGCCGCGAGGCCGCAATGAAGGCCTGGATTCCACTCCTGCTGCGGCTCGCCGTGCTGGTTCTGCTCATCGCCTTTTTGACAAATCCCTTGTGGTTCGAGCCGCTGCTCAAGCCGCTGACGCAGAATGGCGCTCATGCCATCTACAACCAGGGCAGTTTGCTATCACTGGCGCTGCAACACCTGCGCACGGTCGCCATCGCCACTGCCGCAGCGATTGTCGTTGCCGTCTCCCTCGCAATCCTAGTTACCAGGCCGGCAGGCGTCGAATTCCTGCCTTTGTCGCGCAGTCTGGTCAATATTGGCCAGACCTTTCCTCCGGTCGCGGTTTTGGCGCTTGCCGTTCCCGCCGTTGGCTTTGGCGAAAAGCCGACGCTGATCGCGCTGTTCCTCTATGGCCTGCTGCCGATCTTCGAGAATTCTTTGACGGGTTTGACCACCACGCCGCCGAGTGTGGTTGAAGCCGCGCGCGGCGCTGGCATGACCAGTTGGCAACGCCTGCTCAAGGTCGAACTGCCGCTGAGTGTGCCGGTCATGCTCGCCGGCATTCGGCTTTCGGTGGTCATCAGCCTCGCCACAGCCACCATCGGTTCGACGGTCGCAGCCAAGACGCTAGGCGAGGTCATCATTGCCGGGCTGCAATCCAACAATCTGGCCTTTGTCCTCCAGGGAGGCTTGATCGTTGCTGCCCTTGCCGTGCTGATCTACGACGCGCTGTCGGCGCTGGAGCGGATGGCAGCCAGGCGAATGGGGCAGGTGGCCCAGAACGACTAGCCGAGGCTAGCGCCCGCGCACCGGGTAATCGAGCGTGATTTCGAGCCGGCTTTTGTTGCCTTCGATGATCCAGCGGCGGCGCAGCACTGCAAAATCGTGGTTGTTGCCGCTCACCGAAAGCGAAATCACGTCGCCCGTTTGGCATTCCACAGAAAGCTTGAGTACCCCGAGTGTACCGTCCAGGCCCGCCTTCGCGGCATACACCCTGGCCGAACCTGTCAGCACGACATCGACCTTCTGGCCTGTTGCGCTGCCGCTGAGACTCGGTGATTGATCTGGCTGATGCCCCGGTCCGTCATTTGAAGGAGTTCTTGCCATGGTATGGCGTCTCTCTAAGATCGTGATGTGTCTTTGTCTTGCAGCTTTCGCCTTTCTTGTGGCGTTCGGCAATATCACCGACTACGGCTCCAATTTCGCCTTCGTCCAGCATGTCTTGAGCATGGACACCACTTTCCCGGGCAATGCCATCATGTACCGGGCGATCACCAACCCGACGCTATGGAGCATCGGTTACTGGCTGATCATATTTGGCGAGGCGCTGACCTGCCTGCTTTTCGTCATCGCCGCTTGGAAGCTCTGGCAGGCAAAATACGGCTCCGCCCAACAATTCAACAATGCCAAGAGCTTCGTTCCGATTGCCGTGACGATGGGGTTTCTCGTCTGGTTTTTCGGCTTCATGGTCATCGGCGGCGAATGGTTCGGCATGTGGCAGTCGAGCACCTGGAACGGGCAGGAGGCGGCATTCAAGTTTTACATGACGATGCTGGCGGTGCTGATCTACGTCAATCAGCCCGATCGCGAGCTGGCCTGAAGTTGTTTGAATTGCGTTTGACCGTTCGAAGCAGCGCGGCGAAAGCCGGGACAAAAGCTTAGCGATATCTTGACGTTCGCTGCCCTGTTTCGGATGGTTGGCGGGAGCGGGAAGCCGCACCAAGGCTTGCCTGCCTCATTCACTCGCCCGGGGAGGGGAATTCCGGGCACAATCAGGGAAGAGAATTGGCAATGACAATGCTTTACGTCGTCATCGCCTGCGGCCTGCTATCTGTCCTTTACGCCATATGGGCGACGCAGTCGGTGCTTGCATCCGACCAGGGCAATGCGCGCATGCAGGAAATCTCCGCCGCCATCCGAGAAGGTGCGCAGGCATATCTGGCCCGCCAATACACCACCATCGCCATCGTCGGCGTCGTTGTGTTCCTGCTCGCTTGGTGGCTGCTTTCCGCAACCGCGGCGATCGGCTTTTTGATTGGTGCAGTGCTTTCGGGGGCAGCCGGCTTCATCGGCATGCATGTTTCGGTCCGGGCCAATGTGCGCACCGCACAGGCCGCCTCCAACAGTCTCGCCGCCGGCCTSGACMTCGCCTTCAAGTCGGGCGCYATCACCGGCATGCTGGTGGCYGGCCTCGCTTTGCTTGGCGTCTCCGTCTACTACCTCATCCTGACCGGGCCCATGGGGCATGCGCCTGCTGACCGCATCGTCATCGACTCGCTGGTAGCTCTCGGCTTCGGCGCCTCGCTGATTTCGATCTTCGCCCGTCTCGGCGGCGGCATCTTTACCAAGGGTGCGGATGTCGGCGGCGATCTCGTCGGCAAGGTCGAAGCCGGTATTCCCGAAGACGATCCACGCAACCCTGCCACAATCGCCGACAACGTTGGCGACAATGTCGGCGACTGCGCCGGCATGGCTGCCGACCTGTTTGAGACCTATGCCGTGACGGTCGTCGCCACCATGGTTCTCGGCGCGATCTTCTTTGGCGGCACTGAAATCTTGTCCAACGTGATGCTCTACCCGCTCGCCATCTGCGGTGCCTGCATCATCACCTCGATCGTCGGCACGTTTTTCGTCAAGCTCGGCGCCAATGGCTCGATCATGGGCGCGCTCTACAAGGGCCTGATCGTCACCGGCCTGTTGTCCATCATCGGCCTCGGCGCGGCAACGTCGCTGACCGTTGGCTGGGGTGAGATCGGCACCGGGGGTGGCGTGCTGATCACAGGCAAGAACCTGTTCATCTGCGGCCTCATCGGCCTCGTGGTGACCGGGCTCATCGTCGTCATCACCGAATACTACACCGGCACCAACAAGCGCCCGGTCAATTCGATCGCCCAGGCTTCGGTCACCGGCCACGGCACCAACGTCATCCAAGGTCTGGCCGTGTCGCTCGAATCGACCGCTCTTCCGGCGATCGTCATCGTCGGCGGCATCATCTCGACCTTCCAGCTAGCGGGCCTGTTCGGAACGGCAATCGCTGTGACCACCATGCTGGGACTTGCCGGCATGATCGTGGCCCTCGATGCCTTCGGCCCGGTCACCGACAATGCCGGCGGCATTGCCGAAATGGCCGGCCTGCCCAAGGAAGTGCGTCATTCGACCGACGCGCTCGACGCTGTCGGCAACACGACCAAGGCTGTGACCAAGGGCTATGCCATCGGCTCGGCGGGCCTCGGTGCGCTGGTGCTGTTTGCGGCCTATAGCTATGACCTGCAGTACTTTGCGGCGAACCCGACGCAGTTCCCGTACTTTGCTGACATGGGCACGGTGTCGTTCGACCTCTCCAACCCCTATGTCGTCGCCGGCCTGATCTTCGGCGGCATGATCCCTTACCTATTCGGCGGCATCGCAATGACCGCCGTCGGGCGTGCGGCAGGCTCGATCGTCGAGGAAGTGCGCAAGCAGTTCCGCGAGGATCCAGGCATCATGAAGGGCACTTCGAAGCCCAACTATGCCCGTGCTGTCGATCTGCTCACCAAGGCGGCGATCAAGGAAATGATCGTTCCTTCGCTGCTGCCGGTGCTGGCACCGCTGGTCGTCTATTTCGGCGTGCTCTTGATCTCGGGCTCCAAGGCTTCTGCCTTCGCCGCACTCGGTGCCTCGCTGCTCGGCGTCATCGTCAACGGCCTGTTCGTCGCCATCTCGATGACCTCGGGTGGTGGTGCCTGGGACAACGCCAAGAAATCGTTCGAAGACGGCTTCACCGACAAGGACGGCGTCAAGCACATGAAGGGTTCCGAGGCCCACAAGGCGTCGGTGACCGGCGATACGGTCGGCGATCCCTACAAGGACACCGCCGGTCCTGCGGTGAACCCGGCGATCAAGATCACCAACATCGTCGCACTTCTGCTTTTGGCTGTGCTTGCGCATAGTGGCGGCTAGTCCGGCATGCGGCTACGCCTGTGAACGATCGTGAGTGATCAAGCCCCGTCCGCATTGTGCGGGCGGGGTTTTCAGTTCAGGGGCAAAAAAAGACCCGCGGGATTGCTCCCGCGGGCTGTTGCCTGAGATTTTTGAAACCTGTCGGCGGATCAGCCGCCGCCCAAAATACTGCCCGCCGCGCTCTGTCCGATCTTGCCTGCACCGGAAAGCAGCTGGCCGAGGAAGTTCTGGTCCTTGCCGCCGGTAGGCGTCGTGCGCGAGATGAAGTCGAACACCTTGCCTTCCTGCATGCCGTAATTGGCGATGTTGGTGACACGGCCGTCGGCGCCGAAATAGACGGCGAGCACGCGCTGTTCGATGAGCTTGGGCTTGGCGAAGGCGACTGTGCGCTTCCGCGTCTGGGAGATGTAGTAAAACACCTCGTTGTCGAAAGTCGCGGTCGTCGAGGGCGTACCGAGCGCAAGCAGAACCTGCTCGCGGCTCGAACCCACCGGCACGGAATCGATCGACTGCTGATCGATGACGTAACCCTGGGTCAGCGTTTCGCTGGGGCTCAGATCACCGAACGTCTTGGAGGTGTTGCATGCCGAAAGCGCGGCAGCCGCCACAATCAGCGATACAGCGCTTGCCGGACGCAACGAAAATGGCATCTTGAATTTCAGCGAGTGCAACAACAACTCCATCCTGTCGTGCCAGCGCCCTGCTTGCGCGGAGCCGCAAAACCGGTAAACCAGCTTGCGCGCCGATGCAACAAGGCCACTGTGCGAAACGGGTCCCCGGGAGACCGCCCTCAAATGTTCCAGCGTCTGTTTGGGCGTCACCGCCAAGCCAATCGCGCCATCACCGAGGCGCTCTATACACGAATCGTGGCAGCCGCGCGGCAGGAGCCATTTTATTCGGCGTGGAATGTGCCCGACACGCCGCTTGGCCGTTTCGAGATGCTTTCGCTGCATATGTTCCTGTTTCTGCACCGCCTGCGCGGCGAGGCAGGCGCTTCGGCTGAGATCGCGCAATTGCTGATCGACGAATTCTTCCTCGACGTCGACCATTCGCTGCGCGAGCTGGGAATCAGCGATGTCGGCGTGCCCAAGCGCATGAAAAAACTGGCGAAAATGTTCTACGGCCGCACCGAATCCTACAAGGATGCGCTCGAACGCGACGATCACGCGGCGTTTGCTGCAGCCCTTTTACGCAACGTGCGCCCAGACGTGAAAGAATGGCCGGAAGCCGCGGCCCTTGCCGAATACGTCTTTGCGGCGAATCGCACCCTTGCCGCCCAGCCTTCGGAAGACATATGTGCCGGCAAACTGACTTATCCGGTGCCCATGCAGCCTGAAGGAGGCCACCCATGAAGCTCGTCGAAACCTCAAGCCCGGTTTCCTTCTTGGTAAACGTCTCGAGAATGCCGCAGCGAGGCATGTCCGCTATCGTTGATGCCGACGCGGCCCAGCGCGCAGCGCTTGCCGAAGCTCATGGCCTGTTGTCGGTCGAGCGCTACAAGGCAGATCTCGTAGTCACCAAGTGGAAGCGTAACGGCATCAAGGTCAGCGGCCGGGTCAAGGCTCAGATTACCCAGGCTTGCATCGTCACCCTCGAACCGGTCGAAGCGACCATCGATGCTGACGTCGAGGGCGTTTTCTTGCCCGAAGACTCCAAGCTCGCAAGGCAGGGCTTCAATGAGGCTGGCGAGATACTGCTCGACGCGGAGGGCCCCGACGCCCCCGAAACCTTCACCGGCGACACGATTGATGCGGGCGCCCTTGCCGAGGAGTTCTTTGGTCTTGCCATCGATCCATATCCGCGCAAGACAGGCGCTGCGATAGCCAGTGCCGACGACGGCGACATTGAGCCGGTCGAAAGCGAATTCCAGAAAAAGCTCCGCCTAATATCCAAGAAGCTTTGAAAACGCCCGCCGTTTCGCGTAATCCCGGTTGTGCGGTCATCCAGAACCGCTATTTTCGCCGGACTTTTGCGTGCCCTGCGACGCCAACAGTGAGATGACCGACGCGTGATCAAGATTTCCATTGATGCCATGGGTGGCGATCACGGTCCTTCCGTGATCATTCCCGCCTTGGCCAAGGTCGCCACGAGGCGCACCGATATTCGCTTCATCATCTACGGTCGCGAAGAGGCGGTCCGTCCCGAACTTGCCAAGCAGCCGCGGCTCGCCGCTGTCAGCGAGTTCGTCCATTGCGAGGTTTCCGTGCGCATGGATGACAAGCCGAGCCAGGCGCTGCGCCATGGTCGCTGGAAGTCGTCGATGTGGAAGGCCATCGAAGCGGTCAAGTCCGACACATCAGACGCTTGCGTCTCGGCCGGCAATACCGGCGCGCTGATGGCCATGTCGAAATTCTGCCTGCGCACCATGGCGACCATCGACCGTCCGGCGATCGCGGCCATCTGGCCGACGACGCGCGGCGAAAGCGTGGTGCTCGATGTCGGCGCCACCATCGGTGCTGATGCCCACCAGCTTATCGATTTCGCCATCTTGGGCACCGGTATGGCGCGTGCGCTGTTCGGCATCGAACGGCCCACCGTCGGCCTGCTCAATGTCGGTGTCGAAGAGATCAAGGGCCAAGAAGAGGTCAAAGAGGCCGGGCGCATGCTGCGCGAGGCCAACATGGCCTCGATGAATTATCAGGGCTTCGTCGAAGGCGACGATATCGGCAAGGGTGTGACGGATGTCGTCGTGACCGAGGGTTTTTCGGGCAACATCGCGCTCAAGACCGCCGAAGGCACCGCCCGCCAAATCGGCGGCTACCTGCGCGAGGCGATGAGCCGCACGCTGATGGCCAAGATCGGCTACATCTTCGCCAAGGGCGCGTTCGACCGCCTGCGCGAGAAGATGGACGTGCGCCGGGCCAATGGCGGCGTCTTTCTGGGCCTCAACGGCATCGTGGTGAAGAGCCATGGCGGCGCTGACGCGGATGGTTTCGCTGCCGCCATCGAAATGGCCTATGATATGGTCCGCAACCGGCTGCTCGATCGCATCGAGGCCGATCTCGACCTTTTCCACGCACGCAATCCGCATGCTGCGATGGGGCGACCTGCCGCTGCGGTTGAAGATCAGGAATAGGATTTTTTCAAAGTGATCAGATCAGTTGTGCGCGGCATCGGTTCAGCGCTGCCCCGCCGCATCATGAAGAACGCCGATTTTGAAGGCATGGTCGAGACCTCCGACGAGTGGATCGCCCAGCGCACCGGCATCCGCCAGCGCCACATTGCCGCCGACGACGAAACGACGGCTTCGCTCGGTGAAGCAGCAGCGCGCGCGGCACTGGACAATGCCGGACTGACGCCTGACGACATCGACTTGATCGTTTTGGCGACGTCGACGCCCAACAACACGTTTCCCGCCACCTCCGTCGAGATCCAGAACCGGCTCGGCATGCGCCACGGCTTTGCCTTCGACATGCAGGCGGTGTGCAGCGGCTTTGTCTATGCCGTCACCACGGCCGATCTCTACATCAAGGGCGGGCTCGCCAAGCGCGTGCTGGTCATCGGCTCCGAGACCTTCTCGCGCATTCTCGACTGGTCCGATCGTTCGACCTGCGTGTTGTTCGGCGACGGCGCCGGTGCGCTCATTTTGGAGGCTGCTGAAGGGCAGGGGACCATCGCCGACCGCGGCGTATTGGCGGCCAGCCTGCGTTCCGACGGCACCCACAAGGACAAGCTCTATGTCGACGGCGGCCCCTCGACGACGGGCACCGTGGGGCACCTCAAGATGGAAGGCCGTGAGGTCTTCAAGCATGCGGTGGGCATGATCACCGACGTGATCGAGGACGTTTTTGCCCAGACCGGCATTTCCGCCGACGATCTCGACTGGTTCGTGCCGCACCAGGCCAACAAGCGCATCATCGACGCTTCGGCCAAAAAACTCGGTATCCCCGAGCAAAAGGCCGTGGTCACGGTCCACCTCCATGGCAACACCTCAGCCGCCTCGGTGCCGCTGGCGCTTTCGGCCGCCGTTGCCGACGGTCGCATCAAGAAGGGCGACCTTGTGATGCTCGAGGCCATGGGCGGTGGCTTCACCTGGGGCGCCGTGCTTCTCAGGTGGTGATTTCATCGCGACAGCGCCCGAACGGCGTTCGCGAAAAGGTCATGCCATCGGTCCTTGACCTTGACGGATCAATTACTTAACCTCCGGCGCGCTTGCTAAATTGTTGTTTTTGAGGATGGGACCGTCGCATGGGGGGAAAGACACTTACGCGAGCCGATCTCGCTGAATCCGTCTACCGGAAAGTCGGTCTTTCCCGTACGGAGTCGGCGCAGTTGGTCGAAACGGTTCTCGACGAAATCTGCGAGGCAATCGTGCGCGGAGAGACGGTCAAATTGTCGTCTTTTGCCACGTTCCATGTTCGCGACAAGAACGAGCGCGTGGGCCGTAACCCAAAGACCGGTGAAGAAGTGCCGATCCTGCCGCGCCGGGTGATGACCTTCAAGGCATCCAACGTGCTGAAGAGCCGTATCCTGCGCGCGCACCAGAACGGCAAGTCCAAGGCCGCCAAGTAACGATTTTTCCGCTCTAACCGGTTGATAGCCTGGTGCGTGATTCGCACCGGGCTTGAATGTTGTCGCGCAAACCGCTGAAATGAATCACGAATCGTTTTGCGAAAGTGGCGACCATGGACAAGAGCCCCGACGCCTTCCGCACCATCAGCGAAGTGGCCGAAGATCTAGACCTGCCGCAGCATGTGCTGCGCTTTTGGGAAACTCGCTTTACCCAGATCAAGCCGATGAAGCGTGGCGGCGGCCGACGCTATTACCGGCCGCAGGATGTCGAGCTGATCAAGGGCATCCGCCACATGCTCTACGAGCAGGGCTACACCATCAAGGGTGTGCAGAAGCTTCTACGTGACAATGGCAACCAGTTTCTTGTCGCTATCGGCAGCGGCGATCTCAAGGCCGTCGAGGCGATCGCCCAGCGCAAGCAGGCCGAGGCGCCGCTGACACCTGCTGCACAGCCGCGCGCGGTCGACGAGGAGATGCTGGTGGGCGAGGCAAGGGCCAAGCCGAGCCGACGCTTCTTTGGTCTCGGCAAGGGCGACGATGACGGGCCGGTGGCCGCCGACTCAAGCAAGCTGTCCCGCGACAACCGGGCGCTGCTCCAGGAAGCGCTGTTTGACTTGCTCGAATGCAAACGCCTGCTCGATCAGGTTCGTTAGGCGCCACGTTGCGCCTTTTGGGCCGTTGAAATCGCCCGCTAATTCGGAACGAAGAAGTTTGGCGGGAAAGCCGCGGAATAGGGTTGACCGGGACGGCATTATCACGATACATCGCGACCGGTCCGGAGTGTAGCGCAGCCCGGTAGCGCACTTGACTGGGGGATATAGTCTCTCAGCGCGCTTTCTTCAAAGTATTCAATGGCTTTTGATCTGTTCCCGCGTTGTTTGTGGGGCTTTTTGTGGGAGTTGCTGCTTCCAGCGCTGCACGCACGTCTTCCTTGACAGCATGAGCATACTTGGTCGTGGTGGCCACGTCGCGGTGGCCCAGCAGCTCCTGCACGACGCGCAGATTGCTCTTTCGCAGCACCCGGGTCGCCGCCGTGTGGCGCGTGTCATGGAAGCGGAAGTTGGTCACCCCAGCGTTCGGCACGGCTCGACGCATTGCGGTCTTCAATCCCGACTCGGTGAGCGGATAGCGCTGACCACGACAGATCACGTCGTCGCCGCGCCGCACTGTGCGCTTGGCCTGGTAGGTGAACACCTTTGTTTCGTGGTGGTTCTGCTGGCGCCACAAGAGATCGAAGATCGCTTGCGACATCGGGATCACTCGGGACTTCTTGCCCTTTCCGATCACAGTAAATTGACGTCCGAAGAAATCGACGCGCGGCCAGTGCAGCCCAAGGATCTCCAWGCGCCGGCAACCGGACAGGAACGCGAATTCGATCGCGTCGTCGTATCCGCGCTCGAGCTGTTCCATGATCGCTGATTCTTCGGCGATGCTTGCCTCGCGCACGCGCTCCTGCGGCTCGGCCAGCAAGTGGTCTTTCCACTTCACTTTCGCTATGGGCACGCTCCATATCTCGCGGGCGCGGATCATGATTTCGCGTAGCGGCTGGGTCACTGTGCGGTTTACGGTGACCGGGCCGACGCGTGTCGGCAGCTTGCGCTTGGGGATGGTCTCGCCGCGCCGCTTGGCCACCATCATGGCAACTTTACTGTCGTCGATGTCGCGCAGCCTGGTGTTCTTGCCAAAGTGATCGACCAACCAAGCCATAGACCATTCGGTCGTTGCCCAGTTGGTGTGATGCTGGCCGACCTCTTCCCAGTAGCGGCTGGCGGCGATCTCGATCGTCATGTTGGGATCGGTGAAAGCCTTTTCGGTAGCGAGGATAGCCTTGGCTTCCTCGCGCTTGGCCTTTTCTACGGCCTCGGCTTCACGCTTAGTCGTTCTTTCCGTCGGGCCTGAAAATCGACGACCCTGTAGCTGGAAGTCGTAGGAGTACGTTCCGTCCTTGGTCTCTTTTCGAATGAAGACGGACATGCGGTCTTTTTCCTTCTGTCCTTCCAGGCATTCAAGTCAGCGAGATCATATCTTGGCGTCTCGCGCTTTCTGCCCCGGCCGACGTTGATGTAGGGGATTTCTCCGGCCTTGCGCATTTCGCGAAGGGTGTCTTCACCGATGCCAAGTTCGGCTGCGGCCTGCTCCGGTGTCAACAGGGCCATAGCTTCGCCTCTTGGATGCCACTGTGATTTTGCGTCTCTTGCCACTGCGTTCCATCGAGCCTTACGATCTTGGATCGGGGGAGCGATTCATGACGGCGGAGCGGGTTCTTCAAGCGGCTAGCAACATTATCTGCGTGGCAGTCGGCCTTTTGGTTGGACTGGCAGTGGCAGATGTTATTGGAGAAACGGCCGTGGCGACCGTTCGTGACTGGCAGGGACTTCTGGGCGGTGTCTTGGCAATTGCCGCTGCCTATCTGACGGTTCGTCAGATGCGACTTAGCGACGATCAACACCAAATCAGACATTCTGAAATGATTGGAGCCGAGCGAAGCCGTGAGCGAATGATCGCGAAGCGTGCAGGGAGCCATATGGCATCTGATCTGCGGGTTACCGTTACGGTGGTGGGTCAAATGCGATCGGCAATGAGCGAGGAAGCGTTGATACGAAATTTTTTTGATCACTCTCCTGGTCTCGCTGCGATCCACACATTCCTGCAGCGCGTGACAACGCATCGAAGCCTCCTTGAGGCACGACCGCTTTTCGAGCCTGAGATGGATGAATTTCTCACCAAGGCTACTCAGTATGTCGACGCAACGGAAAAGGCGTACGAAGTAATGCGCTCGGCTGCCCACAGGGCGGCGCTTACGGCGGATCACCTTCCAGCCGCCCGGGCTTTGCTTCGGCAGATCGACAGCGCATTGAATTACATTGAAAAGTTGGCGGTGGAGCTGGACGCTATGGATCGGAGATACGCGTAGCGACGGCACTGTGTGGCCGCCAATCATTGATTGCGTGTGACGCCAAGCCATTTCAGCCTCCACTACCAAACCAGAGCGCAGCAGAGCCGAGGCTGGAGGCAAAGGCGAAGATCAGCGTCCATTCGCATAAGCCGAACATCGGGCGCGCCTCGAACGGCGGTGAATCGTCGTCGAGCGCATAGTCCAGTGGCGTGGTGTTGTGGCCGGGCCGTTGCATGTCGATGAGGAGGCGGGCGTGACGGCGCGAAAGCTGCAGCTCGCGCGGCGCCGGCTCGTTTGTGTGCTGGCGCCGCAGCCGGGCGAGGGCGTCGCGAGCGCTCATCAGGATTTGTCTCCCGCAGCTGCCAAGGCATCGGACATGACGGCGTCCAGTTCAGAGTTCCGGGTCGTGGCCGGATTGCAAACGTCACAGCGGCGCCCGCAGAGATCGCAGCCGCTTTCGGCGTCGTCGCAGAAACCGTCGATGCGCGAATAGACAAGGCCTTCGCCGTTGCAGTTCCAGCATTCGCCGTCGTCGTCGAAGTCGTCGGCGTACGGGTCGAGATTTTCGGTCGCGACCATGGTGTCAGCCCGCGCGGCCGGTGGCGTTGGCGATGTCGGCGGCGGTTTCGCTGTAGGCGGCGATCTCAGCACGCGTGAAACCTGCCAAGATCAGCGCGTCGCGATCGACAGGGCGGTCGTGCGCGGCCAACTCGAGCATCGCCTGAGCCATGCGGCTGACGATGGTGGCTTCAGACGAAGGGGCGGGAAGTGCCGACGGGATCGGCGTGGCGAAGGTCTGCTGGATGGAAATCATTTTCGTATGCTCCTAGTTGAACAGTTGTGAACAAGTATCGCTGTCGCGGGCCGCGCGATTGACTTTCCGCGAGCGAAGCAAAACTCTTCCGATGTTTAGGAAAACGTGCGGAGCCGGGCCTTTGACCGACCCAGCCCCGCGTAACCCCTCGATACAGCATAGGAACGAGGAGCTATCCGAATGGGACCGTCACAATGGGAAATGAGCAAAGATCCGCGGCCATCGCCGCCGCCTCGGCCGGCACCTTCGCCGTTTCCGAGGCCTCTGCCGGACGGAGCGAGAACCGACACGAACTTCGCCCCGCCGCCGCCGCCGCCGAGCCGGACGAAGTAGCTAACCAACTGCACCAAGCCCGCTTTGGATTGCTGGAAAACATTGCCTACCACGCGATCCGCGAACAATTCCTGGGGCGGCTGAACAGGTTGTTCACTGGGCTTCAGGTGTTTTTGGGAACGAGTGCAATCGCCGCCATGACGGACTTGCTCTCGTTCGGCGCCCTGTGGCCGATGGTCATTTCGGCATTGGCTGGCGTCATCTTGCTGGTGATTGATCCGGCCGCCAGCGCGCGCGAACATCGTGCTTTGCGCGCGCGCCTTCACTACGTGTTGGCCGATCTCGACGAAGCAAGCCCGACGCTGGAGCACGTTCGGGCCAGCAAAGCCCGCGTACACAAAGTGGCAGCCGACGCGCCGCCGGCATTTCGCTGCGTGCAGGCCATTGCCTACAACACGGCGGTCACTGCGATTTATCCGGAGGAGGATGCGCGGCGCTATCGCTACAAAGTGAACTTTGTTCGCCGTACTTTTGCGAACTGGCTGCCGATGCGTGGCATGCGCTTCAAAAAGGAAAGCGGTTGATACGGACACGGCAACACTCCATCGCAGTGATTGCGATTGGAGCGGAAACTAAGGCGGAATAAATTCCGCGTCAACTGTGAAAGCGGAAACAATTCCGTATGACAGGAATACGAACCCGGGCGTGTCTGTTTTGGCTCTCGGGTTGCACGTCGGTGAGTCTGCTTTAACTGCCGGTTAAACGCCAAACAGCTCGTTGATGGTCAGGACTTTGTGGATGGAGACGACGGTCTCGCGCTTAAGTTCCACGGTGGCTTCCGGATTGAGTTTCCCGATGAAGATGCTCTTTTCGGTGCGTTTGAGCAGTCGGCCGATCATGCCTTCCTTGCTGTCGTTGCCGTTGTATTGGATTTCTAAGACAACGGAGTCGCCTACCTTGGGAGGGCGATCGGGGTGCACAAAGCGCAKGTCGCCCGGATTGTGCTCAGGTACCATTGATGTGCCTTCAACATAGACAGCGTACAAGTTCTTGGCGCCCATCATGGCTGGTGGCCTTCGAACCCAATCAACGACGCCGCCTTCGAATTGAAACGCACCGCCCATATGCGATCCCGCCGCCGTTCCAAGCACTGGAACGTCGTTGGGTAGAGATGTAGCTGGCGGGAGGTCGATGGATGCAGGGCGAACATCATTACTCACTGAAACGTCACGCGACTTAGTACCTTCGCCAGTAAGCAGCCATTGTTCTGTTGTTTCAAGGGCTCTTGCTAGGCCAGTGAGGTTCTTTCCGTTCGGTACCTGGTCAGGGTTGGCAAGCAGCTTACGCATGCCGTCACGTGACATGCCGGCGGCCAGCGATGCGGCCTGTGCTGAAAGCTTGAGGTCTGCTAGGCGTTCCTCAATGCGACTCTGAATTGTATTTGTCATGCGCGGAATTCTATCCGCGTTGAGGCGGAATTGCAGGCGGAAGAAATTCCGTTGACAAAGCGGAATTGATTCCGCATTTTCCGCGCCATGAAGCTCAGGTCCCAACTCGTCACCGTTTCTGATGCCTACTGCGCGGCGACCAGACTGTCGCGCTCGCGAGTTTCAACGATCGTTCTCAACCGAGGTGCCACGCTCGACGGGCTGGCCGAGGGGCGGGCCGACGTAACTACCGGGACGTTCGAAAAAGCCATGCGGTGGTTCTTGGACAACTGGCCGGATGGTGCGGAGTGGCCAAGGGACGTTGATATGCCCGTTGCCGACGAGGCCCGGCCATGAAGCCTCACGAAAGGACCAAACAATGCACCACTCCGTGTTTCTGCGGACGCAAGGCCGGCGTGTCGTTGGCCAGAAGCAAGAACTCGTCTCGCCCTCTTACGACTGGCGGAAGCGGAAGGAGTGGGAAAACTATCTCGCCCGCCGCCCCAAGGTGGCTGAGGAACAGCGGGAGCGGCGTGCTGCCTGGGCGCAAAATCCCAAAAATCCAGCGCTCACCGCTCGTCGCCGGGCGGAATTGGAAATGGCCGGGATCGACTGAGGCGTCACCAACCTTTTTTGGGGAAAGCCTGATCGACCTTGTCAATCGGAGCGGGCTGGACTGTGCGAATGCGCGCCCCTTCGTCGATTTCGTCGCTTCGCATTTCCAAGGTCTCGTCGAGCCGGTTGGCAACGCCCCAGATGCCAGCGGCGCGGTCGCGCCAGATGTCATTCCGTTCGCGATTGCTTTCGGCGTCTTGTCGAAGTTCGGTTGCCGCCATTCGAATGTGATGCATGGCTCGCGGCGGCAGTTCGCTGCATGCGGCAAGCAGAAGCATCTCGAGAGCTTCAAGCTTTCCTGCAAGGAAAGCAGGGCTGAGCATAAGATCTTCTTCTGTCTCGGGCATGTCGTGTTTCCTTCCTTGGTGTCTGGCGATTCCGGGAAGGCTAGCCCGTTCCGTTTCGCGACGGAACGGGCATCATTTGCTTTCGAGGCCCGGCCATGACGCTGAGGCGCTCGCAACAGTTCCTGGCCATGCAAGGCGACCGCCTGCTTGGCCGCAGTTTCCTGCCGACCTCCTCCCCGGCGGGAAAACAGGCCGCGTCGGAGGTCACCCCTCCCGCCTTCGACGCGGCCGACCTTTCCGACAATGTGCGCATGATCGTGCGCCTCGTTTCCGAGGCCGAACAGATTTCGAGCGGGGAGGTCATTTCCCGCGCCGTCTGTTCCTACGCTGAACGCCATGTCGGTCTCCCCGGCCTACTGGGCGAATCTGAGGCTTTTGACCGTCCGCGTCACGCAAATAGCCGGGCCCACGCTTTGCAGCCCGATTTCGTCGACGGCTGCCTGACCGCCGTTCCCAACTTTCGCGCCACTTCCAACCGCTTCGGAGTATCCGCCCGATGAGCCGTCCTTCATCCGACAAGCAGCGCGCCAGCCTGAAGATGGCTTTTGCCCGCGCGGTGGAAGCGCTGGGTGGTGGCAAGATCGCCTCCGGCATCACGCGCGTAAACGCAACGATGATGTCGCTGTATTCCGCGACCCATGAGGATCAGCGCCATGCGGGGCTCGATGTCGCCTTCGATATCGACAAGGCCCATGTCGACGCAGGCAGCGAACCACCGGTTCTTTCGACCTATGCCGCGCTGCTGGGCTTCTCGCTCGCTGCGATGGAAACGAGCAAGGACGCCAGCTGCGTGACGCTTGCCGACCTGGCGCGGCTCGACCGCGAGGCCTTCGAGGTGCGCGGCGCGATCTACGAAAGCCTGACCGACGGCAAGTTCACCCCAGCCGAAAAGCGCAAGGCGCTGAAGGAACTCACCGAACTCGAAACCATCATCATTGCCATCAAGGCGAAGGTCGAAGCGGCATGATAAACCTCGTGTCAGGCCGGTCTAGTCATCCTGGCCAGGGATTCCAAATAGGCCGCAACCTCCGGCGGCTCGGTTCCTTCCGTTCCGTGCCCTGGGGCGGGGCGGAAGAGCGCATTGAGAATGATCGGCCTGCTGTCAGCGTCGGCGCGTCCTGCTTCGGTCAAAGTAAAATAGGTGTCGAGCATGGTCTCTCGCATGCGCGCGTCATCTTTCAGCATCATAGATCGCGTGAAGTAGCGAATTACCACCCGCAGCGCCCAGAGGTAGGCGAAAACCGGCACGGAGATTATGACGAGCCGGGTCAGGAAGTGCGCGAATACTGCTCCGGTGCCGCCAGCCCCAAGCAGTACTACAATGTCGAAATTGTTGACGAAACGGACGACGGCCGGCCCGAGACCAAAAGCGGCAATGAATGGGATAGCTACCATCGCAATCAGAAGCCAGACCGTGTTTTTGAAGGACCTACGGGCCTCGCTGTATCGCTTCGACCAGGTTTCGCGGGCGCGATCGAGCTGCAATTCCTGACGAATGGACTTTTCGAAGCTTGTGAGCTGACCCTGCAGCTCCTTCATCCTGTCTTGTTCGCCGATGATTTTCTCGTCGAGCTCGTCCAGCATCTCTCCATGCGTGTTTTTGTCGGCCACAAGCTTTTCTGCAAGTTTCTTGCGCGAACTCTCGAGCCTGTCGAGAAGTGCTTGTTGTACCGCCACTTTTTCATTGACGCGGCCTGCAATCGTCGGCTGGAATTCAGCGACATTCTTTGCTGCGGCATAGTCCGAGAGGGCAAGCATAAGGTCCATTCGGGCGCGCGGCGCTGTTTCATCGAAATTCGGCTGGGGAACATTCGGCCGACGCTCAACCAGAGGGGCGACAACGACAAGATTTCGGATGAACCGCGCTTTCGCCTCAGGCATAGGCTCGCGCGAGACCTGCTTCAAAGTATCGATACGATCCTGGTCAAACATGGGCAAGGGCGAACGCACGATCTTGGCGGCGTCTGGACCGTCGAAGATGCCCGGGCCTTGTCGCTGGAGAACACCCGCACACCAGGCGGCCATAGCATCGAAAAGGTGCTTATTGTCGAACGGCTGCGATGCCCCCGCCTCGTCGAGGTATCGGATATCACGAGCCAGTTGGAACAATTGCTGGTACAGAACGGCTTGTTCGCCCGCAGCCTTTTGTGCCTCTGCTACGGCACTTTTTCCTTCGAAGACCTTTGCGCGCTCGGCAAAAACCTGAAAGATCGTATTTGCGATTTCTTGCATACTTCCCCCCGTAGCCTGAACACCTATTCGATGCTGGCCTTTTGTCAAAGGGGGACGGCATGAACGATCTTCCCATCCATCCGCTGGCTAACTTGTTTCCGATGCTAACCGAGCAGGAAATTCGGGAGCTGGCCGACGACATTGTGACCTATGGCCAGCGCGTGCCGATCATGCTGCTCGATGGGCAGGTGCTGGATGGTCGCAACCGGCTTGCAGCTTGCCGTTTTGCGGAGGTCGAGCCGGTCTTCGCGCGATATGAGGGCGACGACCCACTTGGCTTCGTGCTGTCTCACAATCTGCACCGCCGGCACCTGACCGAAAGCCAGCGGGCACTTGTCGCGGCATCGATCGTTGACTGGGACCGGGGCATGAACCAGGCCACCGCCGGGTCAGCAAATTTGCCGACCCGAAAGGCGGCGCGAAAGCTGTCGATCTCGGAACGTGCGGTGATTGCGGCCAAGCGCATTCGCGAGCATGGAGCGGTCGAGCTGGTTGAGGCAATCCGCGACGGGCGAGTGTCGGTGCACGCCGGCGAGGCAATCTCCCAACTCGCGGTCGAAGCGCAGCGCGAGGTGTTGGCCAAGGAAGAGCGCGATATCGTGCGCCGCGCCAAGGAAATTCGTGTCGAGCGCCAGAAGCTGCGCCACACGGTGCGCCTGGCGCATATGGACATGGTGGCCGAACGGGGCAGGGCGACTGCACCGGGCAAGCTCGACCGCTGCTATCCGGTCTATTATGCCGACCCGCCGTGGCGCTTCGGCGTCCATTCGGAAGTTACCGGCCGCGAAAAGAGCGCGGAAAATCACTATCCGACGATGACGACCGATGAGATTTGCGAGCTTTTGGCAGATCTGATCGGCGGCAACACGCCTGCCGTGTTCTTCCTCTGGGCGACTAACCCGATGCTGCTCGATGGCGCGCGCGTGCTTCAGGCCTGTGGCTTCACCTACGTGCACAATTGGGTTTGGGACAAGGAAGTTGCCGGAACCGGCTATTGGGGCCGCGACTGTCACGAACATCTGCTGATCGGCAGGCGCGGCGATGTGGCTGCACCGCTGCCCGGCACTCAGCCGGAGACCGTGTACCACGAGCGCAAGGGCCCGCACTCGACCAAGCCTGATTTCTATGCCGAGCAGATCGAAAAGCTTTACCCCGGCATTGCACGGCTGGAACTGTTCTGCCGCAAACCCCGCCCTGGCTGGGACGCATGGGGCTATGAAGCCGGCGAGGTGGCRGCATGACCCCGTGTATTTCTTTGGATCAGAACGAGGCTCCAGTCGGTCTCCAATTTCCGCATCGGCGGAAAGGGGGATTCAAAGAAGTTACCGCTTCCGCGAAGGTCGTTAAGGGTGGTATTTCCGCCGATCTTCGCGCCGGAGAAATTACAATTAAAAAAAGAGTTTCTATTCCAAGAGTACACATTTATTTTGTAAATGTTGCATCCTTCGAATTTGCATCGGTCAAATCGCTTGTCGATTTCACCACCAAAGTATTTCCACGTAACTCGTACAAATTCCCAGTTCTCATTGGTGCGCATATCGCGGAAATGGGGGCCAGCCAATCCATCATAATAGTAGACATTCTGCACGCCCTCTACCGGACGCCAGAACTGGTGCTCGTTGCCATCTTTAAGTTCAGCAGTGAAGACAAGTCGACGATCGGATCGGCGTCCGATTGCGGCGCCAGCGGCGAGCACAGCAGTTGCAGACTCAAAGTGCACCCCGTCGTGCGACGAACTATGGTTGTTCTGGATATAGTCAGCGACCAAGTTCATTGCCTCAACAGCGAACTTTGGGTTTGTCGCCGTGACAATCGCGTGCAGCGTAGCCAGCCCTGCGGAGACGTGCCCAGGCTTTTGCTCGTCGATCAGTTCGGCTCCTTTCTGCAGAAGCGTAGCAAGGTTGTTTTCTTCGGTAGCCGCGATCTGCTGAGCCAGCTTGTCGATCTGGAGACGCTGCATCTCGGCCTGCTGTGTGGCGATGAGGCCGCGCCAGGCAATAGTGCAAAACGTGATCAGGCCGGCACCAATAAGCCCAAGCTTGTAGACGACGTCGATCAGCTGGCCACGGTGCTCCGCGTTGGCCGAGGCAGCAAGCGATACGAGTGTGCCAATGATTACCGTGGCGAATACCAGGACGGCGGTGCCAACCGCTGCCTTGAACCACATGTTCTCATTGCGCAGAAACTTGTCGAAATTGTCCATGACACTCCCCCTCTCGGAGAAATAGGCGACCCGCCCTCGCTTTTGCAAGCGAGAGCGGCATGAGCGACGCCAATCAACAGCTGCCGATCATCCGGCAGATGCTCGACGCCGAGAGCGATGAGGCACGGGCGCGCATCCTGCTAGTCGTGCCCGATGTCATCCTGATGCGGCATCGCGAGGTGTTCGAGAAGGCTTGCAGGCTTGTCGGGTTCGAGTTGGGCGAGGAGTTCATCGCGATCCGGCGGGCCGAATGGCATGCCGTGCGCGGTCCTGACGGGCGGCATCAGCGGGTGCTGTTTTCGGAAGCTCGCGCCGCCTTTGTCGAGTTTGCCGGGGTGCCGGCATGACGGCGCGCCCCAAAGACCTGCCGACTCACGCGCCAGTCAATCGTTCCGGCATCAATTCGGCCTTMGCGCGACGGGCGCTGGGCAAGCGCGAAGCGCGGCGGCTGGCCGAGCTGATGGACGATGCCGAAAGGCGCGCGCGTGCACGGTTCGAACTCGCCAATCGCGAGGTTGAAGACATCTTCACCCATGCTCGCGCCGAGGCCGAGGCGCTGCTTTCCCGTCTGCCCGACTTCTCCGCGCTGGAGCTGAACGGCCAGCGTGCTTTGCGAGCGATGCGCGACGCCGCCGACCGGCACGGCCTGCCGCTCGCCGTCATCGTTGGCCGTGTGCATCACGATCTTGCCCAGGTCGCCCAGAGCGAGGCCGTGCGCGGCATCGCCAACGCATGCCCCGGCATTTCCGACCACGAAATAGGGACGCTGCTCGGCTTGACGGCCGATGCCGCCCGCAAAATGCGCAGGGAGGGGAAATGAACCGGGGCGGGATGGGAACGAATGCTGACCGGTTCGTCACCTCAATGTGGCTTTCACCCTGTTGCCGGCTCGGCCAGTATCCCAGCCTCTTTGCAGAAGCCCTCAAAGGCTTCGCGAGCTTCATCCAACGAGATCGAACCATTTATCGCCGACTGCATGGCGTTCTCGGCCAGATCGAAGAACGGATTACGCTTGTCGCGAGGCCAAGCTTTGAGGAATTCGACGGCGTCAGGCACCGAGGCGATCTCGCGTGGCGGGAAGTCGGTTTCCTTGAGCCATATGGACGGCGTGAGTTCCATCCGACCCATCGCGCTAGCGGAAGGACGGTTGCATGAACCAGCAACTTTCCCCCGATGCCATGCGGCTACTTGCAGTGCGTGCCAGCGTAGAGGCAATCGAGCCTGGCGAATGGACCAACGTGCACGATGCCGACGGCTATTTTGTCGAGGCGCGCGGACCGATGGGCGAGTTGTTGCCTGTGCTCCGGTTCGACCCTAAGGCAACCGTCGAAGAAATGGGGTTTGTGACAGATGCGCCGGCAACGGTGCGCTTCCTGCTGCGCCTGCTTGACCGCGCCATGAAGCGGCTGCGCGAGATCGACCCGGCCCTGCACCAGCGCGACCGGCGCGGCGCCGCAAAGGGCGAGCCGCAGGCCCAGCCCAAGGACTTTGCGGCCGAAGCGGCGATGAAATGCCAGGAGCCGGTGTTCCTTGCCTTCCTCGAAGCGGAACACGGGCTGGAACGACCTCTGATGCCGGATCGCGCGGCACAGAAGGTGCGGTCGCTGTGCGGCGTCACCTCGCGAAAACAACTCAATGACGGCGGCCAGGCTGCGCAGGCGTGGCGGCAGCTGCGCGACGCCTATGCGGCATGGCGGAAGGCAGGACGATGAGCGAAGAAGCCACGATCAGGCGAGGCGTTCGCAATGCCCGCTACACCACCTTGCCGAACCATGTGTTCGAAGACATCCGGCTTTCCATGGAGGCGCGGTGGCTGCTCGGCTACCTGCTTTCCAAGCCCGATAACTGGACCGTGCGCATGGGCGACATCGCCAAGAAGGGAGCCTGCGGACGCGACAAGGCGCGCCGGATGATCAACGAACTGGTCGAGCAAGGCTATGCCGAGAAAGACCAGCAACGCGACGAAGGCCGGTTTGCCAAGTTGGCCCTGGTGATCTTCGATGAACCGAAAGAAGCGTGCGAAATCAACGGCGCCGACAAAAGTGTTGCATTCTTACCGCAGACTGAAAACCCGGCGCCGGTGAATCCGTCGACGRAAAAACCGGCGCCGGTAAATGCGGCACTAGTAAGTACTGATAATCTAGTAATTCCTGAATCTCAGTTTGAGAGAGAGCGCGGCCGAGAGGGGCAGGAAGATCACAGGGCAGTAGTCAGGGCGTTCAAACGGGCGTTCATGGCTTGGCCGACTGCGATATCGGACAGCGAGCCGCAGGCCTTCGACGTCTGGGCGACCTTGTCGGTCCAGGAGCGTGATGCGGCTGTCGCCGGTGCCGAGCGGTATGTGACGGCATCGAAGGCGACTGGCCGCACGAAGGTATGTTCCTTCGCCGTGTATCTTCGTGAATATCGCTGGGAAAAACTGCCCGAAGCGGCGGCGGCTGTTACCAAGCCGGCAAACCGCGAGGTTCGCCCGTTCGGGCCGGCATGGTCGTCTCTCCGCTTCCGGGCACTGCTCGACGGGCCGGTCGAGCTCGGCGAGCCTAACATGACGCGCGCCAAGCGCGAGGCGAGTTACCAGGCTTCTCGCGAAATGCTCGGCGCCGCCAAGGCTGAAGCCACCTATCGCAAGATGGGACACGATATCGGTGCGGCCGGCGAGCTGCTGTTTCCTGACGATTTCGAGGAACGCATCTGGTGGGATCACGTCATGACCAATGGCTTTCCCGAGGTCTCGCGTCTGGACAAAGCGGCAGGCGAGGGGCGGACGCTTACCGCACCTGTAGGCTTCGAACCTGTGGCCCAACTCATGGAGGCGGTGCCCGTCGGCCTGAAGACTTGGCAGGCATGGCAAGCAGCATTCGAGCTGCGACGGTGGCCATGGTTGCCGTCACCGGGCAAGCAGCCGGTGGTGTTCTTCCCGGTCGGTGGACCGGAAGGATTGGGAAGGTTCGAGCAGGCAATTCGAGACGAGGGAAAGAGCGATGATGGCGGTACGCGGGAAGCAGCTGAGTGAGAGTGACCGCGTATGGCTCGACCAGAAAGGCGAGCCGATCAACGTTGATCGTGCTTGGCAGAAGAGCGACAGGCGAATCGCGCTGTCGCGCCGCGAGCAGGCGATGCTGGCAGCGGCCGGAATGGATGGTCCGGAGGCGCGTTGGTATGTGCTTCGCATCGAAAACGGCATGGACAAAGCTGTTGATAAGGCTTTGGAGGATGCCAACGTTGAGCACTGCATGTTGGTCCTGAAGGTGGATGCAAAGCGCCGAGGCAAGCGCAAATACCAGAAGTTGGAGGCGGTGGATGTGCCTGCCTTTCCTGGCTACCTGTTCGTCAAGGTGGTGGCGTGCCCCAACACATGGGCTGGCCTTCAGACCATAGATGGCGTTGTTGGTCCGATAGGTGGAGCGGAGCGGCCTGAACCAATATCTGCTAGTGAAATCACTAAGTTGCAGGTGAAGATTGAGAAGGACCCTAAGGCCATTGCGGTGCTCACCAATGCCTTGTTGGTGGGTGATAAGGTGATGATTGACAATGGCCCATTCGCGTCTTTCGAAGCGGTTGTTTTGATGGTTGGAGAGACTGATAGGATCAGAGTTGAAACCGGCATCTTTGGCCGTCCCGTGCCTATTGACCTCGATCTTGCACAAGTCACGAAACTGGATTAGCGAATCTCACCTAGGACGAGCCGAAAGAGTCGCACGCCGCAAGGTGGACCGCGCCATCGGCCCCAGGTGAAGCAGATGGCAAGACGCCGACAGTTTCACCGCAATGGCGACGCATACCCCGAAGAGAGCAAACCCGACATGGCAAGGCTGACCAGCCTGAAGCCGCGCATCGCTGCGCTGGTACCTCGCATCGGGTATGCACCCGGCGACGAGAAAGAGCGGCTGCGCCAGCGTGACGCAACGGTGACGTGGCGCGCCTGGTACAAGACTGCTCGCTGGTACAAGCTTCGGCAGCAGATCCTGCTGCGAGACAACTACACGTGCAAGCAGACTGGCGTGCTGTGCATCGGCAAGTATCCAGCGGACAACAGCGCTGTCGTCGACCACATCATGCCCCATCGTGGTGATGAGCATCTGTTCTGGTCAGAGCGCAATCTCCAGACGGTCAGCAAGCTCTACCACGACAGCGAGAAGCAGAAGCAGGAGCGGGCGCACCGCTGACTGCCGAGGCGGGGGGTGGGTCGAATGTCTAGCGACCCCTCTCAGCCCGTACCCGCGTCCCCCTCATTCAGGGATTTTTTTCGTGTCGACTGAGAATTTTGACCTGTTCGGCAATCCCTTTGTGGAGCGTCCGGCCAAGCGCGGTCGGCCGCCTCATGACGTTACGCCGAAAACTCGCAACAGAGTCAGCATGTTAGTGGCGCTGGGCTGGACCAATCCGCGAATATCGGCGGCGATGGGCGTCACGCTGCCGACCTTGCACAAGCATTATTTTTACGAGCTGCGGCAGCGCGAGGTTGCTCGCGATCGACTCGAGCTGCGCCGCTTCGAGATGGCTTGGGACATGGCCGAGGCCGGCAACGTCGGAGCGTTCAAGGAGTTCGGCAAGCTGCTGGATCGCAGCGACCGCATGGAGATCGAGCGCCAGATGGGCCAGCGGAAACCCGACGAACCCGGTCAACCGGAGCGGCCAGGCAAGAAGGTGGTCGACAAGCAACGCGCCATGGACGCCGATGCGAATTTGATGGCCGAGCTCGAACTCGAAGCAGCGCAGCATGCTCTCCATAGCTGACGAACTGCCGCGCTTCGCCTGCCCGGACTGGTGGGAGAAGATTCAAGCGGGCGACACGCCTATGGCCGACGTGCCGGTAAATGAGGCCAAGGCTGCGAAGTCCGTGGCGTTCTTTAATCGTCTCCGCCTGCCGGACGTTCCGGGAAACCCGACGCTGGCCGAGGCGTGCGGGCAATGGTTCCGCGACATCGTAGTCGCCTTCTTGGCGAGCGAAGACCCAGACACCAAACAGCGGCTTGTTTGGGAACTGCTATGCATGGTGCCGAAGAAGAATTCGAAAACGACCTACGTCGCCGGGCTCGGCCTCACGGCGTTATTCGTCGAGGAGGCTCCAAATCGCCAGATGATGCTTGTGGCTCCGAGCCAGAACATTTCAGAGCGATGCTTCGGCCAGGCGCAGGGCATGATCAGGCTCGATACGCGGCTCGATGCCATTTTCAATTTACAGGATCACCTGAAAAGGATCACCCGGAGCAAAACCGGCACCAAGCTGGACGTTAAGAGCTTCGACACCACCATCGTGACGGGCGAAATCCCAATCCTAACGATCATCGATGAGGTGCACGAGCTCGGCAAGAAGGCCAAGGCAGCGGCCGTCATGCAGCAGATTCGCGGTGGTGGAATCACGATGCAGGGTGGTCAGGTTTTGATGATCACGACGCAATCCGACGAGGCACCGTCTGGCATCTGGAAGAACGAACTCGACAAGGCGAGGAAGATCCGCGACGGCAAGGGCGGCAGGTCTCCGATCCTTCTGCCGGTCCTCTATGAGTTTCCAGTGGAGCTACAGCGCAATCAGGACTTCTGGCGCGATCGCCGAAACTGGAAGCACATCCTGCCCAACCTTGGTCTGTCGATCGACCCGCAGCGCCTGGCCGACGACTACGAGAACAACGGCAAGGTCAACAAAGAAGCCGAGCAGATTTGGGCCAGCCAGCATCTGAACATCGAAATCGGTGTCGGCCTGGGTGGTGACGGCTGGTCCGGTGCTCCCCATTGGGAGACGTGCGCGGATAGCAGCCTGACTGGTCTCGATAGCCTCCTGCAGCGCTCCGAAGTGTGCACGATCGGCATTGATTGGGGTGGCGCTGACGATCTCGCTGCCATCTACGTGATCGGTCGCGAGACAACCACCAAACGCTGGCTTGGCTGGGGAAGGGCGTGGGCGCGGCCAACTGTTTTCGAACAGCGAAAAGGAATTGCCGCGTTCCTGCGCGAGTTTGAACGAGATGGCGACCTCATCATCTCGAAGACGGGTGAAGAGCAAGCCGCATCGGCCGCCGACATTTGCCGCCTTGTTGCTGACAGCGGCCTTTTGCCTGAGGCCGCAGGCATCGGCCTCGATAGCGCTGGTATAGCGCTGCTTTTGGATGCGCTCGAAGAGCGGAATCTAGAGCAGCCGCTTGTGCAAGCCGTTGCGCAGGGGTGGAAGCTTCAGACCGCCATCGCATCGGTGCCGTTGAAACTTGAGGATCGACGTTTCCTGCATGGCGACCAAGCCATCATGGCGTGGTCGGTCGGGAACGCCAAGCAGACGCTGCGAGGCAGCAACTACGTCGTGACCAAGGAAGTTTCGGGCGCGGCGAAGATTGACCCCCTGATGGCGCTCTTCAATGCGGCAATGTTGATGTTCCTCAACCCCGAGGCGTCGGGCGGTCCGTCCGTCTACGAAACTCGCGGCCTTTTGATGGTGTGATGGATGAGCATTTTTGATTTCTTCCGTCGCCCCGAAGCAAAGACAGCGGCCCCTGCCGTCCGCGCTATGGCGGGCGAGGCAGCGATGTTCAATGACCTTGATGACCCGCAGTTGCTTGAATTCATTCGCGGTGGCGGCGGAGGGATGACCGAGTCCGGCATTGTCGTCACGCCAAAGGCGGCGCTCAAGAACACGACTGTGCTTCGGTGCGTATCCCTACACTCATTTTCAGCGGGCATGCTTCCGCTCCATCTCCTGGATAAGAAAACGAGCGAGAAGGCCGAAGACCATCCGCTGTTTCGCATTCTGCATCGGCGGCCGAATGCGTGGCAGACCGCGTACGAGTTCAAGTCACTTATGCAGCAGCGTGCGCTCGGAGCGGGTGGTGATGGGCACCGTGGCGACGCATTTGCGCTCATTGTGCGAAGCGGCAGTCGCATCGTCCAGCTTGTTCCGTTGGCGACAGAGCGGGTGCAGCCTCGCCAGCGAAACGACTGGTCGTTGGAGTATGTCTATCAGCGTCCAGCCGGTGGCGAGATCGTTCTGCCACAGCAAGATGTCTTCCATCTTCGCTGCGGTCTTTCGGAGGACGGCATATCCGGCCTGTCTATGGTGAAGCAGGCGGCAGACGCCATCTCGCTGGCGATCCAGACTGAGAAGGCCGCTGCCCGGCTATTTCGCAATGGCATGCTGGTCGGCGGTGCGCTCGCACATCCGCAACAACTGTCACCGGAAGCTTATGAACGTCTCAAGTCCAGCATGGAAGAGCGCTTTACTGGTGCCGAGAACGCGCACAAGTGGATGATCCTCGAAGAGGGGATGAAGGCAGAGCGGTTTTCTCAAACGGGTCAGGAAAGCCAGGCCCTTGAGCAGCGCAAGTTTCAAAATGAAGAGATTTCGCGTCCGTTTGGTGTACCCCGACCGCTTCTCAATGTTGACGATACGTCTTGGGGCTCTGGCATTGACGTTCTCGGCCAGTTTTTCGTCCGGTACGGTCTGAACCCTTGGTTCGAAGCGTGGCAGCAGGCTATCGAGCGCTCTCTTTTGACCGAACGGGAAGCGGACCTTTACGAAGCAAAATTCAATGCAGGAGCTTTGCTTCGTGGCTCAATGAAGGATCAAGCCGACTTCTTCGCGAAGGGCCTCGGCTCTGGCGGTCATCAGCCTTTCTTGCATCCCGACGAAGTGCGCAGCTGGCTCGACCTGCCACACCGTGACGATCTCCCAGAACCCATGGGCCAGAGTAAGGAGCGAGGCAATGAGCCTGCGAAATCTGCCTGAAGTCCAAGCATTCCAGAAGCCAGAGTGGCTAAACTTCGAGGCGCCCGACCAGAATGTCGAGGCGTTCGACCCAGCCGTCATTTCGGCGGCAGCAGACGACACCAATGAGATATCGATTTATGGTCAGATTGGGATTGACCCCTTCACGGCGGTCGATAACTCGGAACGCCGGATCGCCGCTGCGCTTCGCTCGATTGGTAAGCGCGACATTACCGTCAGCATCAATTCACCCGGTGGCAACTTCTTCACCGGCTTGGCCATCTACAATCTGTTGCGGGCGCATCCGGCGAAGGTGTCCATCCATGTCATTGGGATGGCCGGATCCGCTGCCTCTGTAATTGCCATGGCAGGGGATGAGACGCTTATGGCAGATGGCTCGTTCATCATGGTTCACAATGCTTCCGGTGTCGTGATCGGCAATAAGTTCGATGCGAAAGACGCCGCCGATCTTCTGGCCGAGGTGGATGGTGCGATGGCGCAGATCTATGCGGCGCGCGCAGGAGTCGAAACGAAGGTTGCGGCGGCCTGGATGGACCGCCGTCGTGGTGATGGCACGATGTTCAATGCTTCGTCGGCCATCGATAGCGGTCTTGCTGACGGAAAATTGGCGGCTGGCGCAATTAAAGTGAACGCCGAGGCGACCAAAGCAGTGCCGCGCGAACGGGTGATGGAAAACGCGCTCGTCGCCGCAGCAAACATGTCTCCGCAGGATGCAAAAGCGTTCATTGCGGATCTGAAATCCGGCACGCGAGATGCTCCGGTAAACGTCACGCGCGACGCTGACGATCTGAAGGCTGCCATTGAGCAGCTTCGTTCAACAATCAGGTCATAACAGGAGATTCCAATGACCAAGCACATGAACCCGCGCAAGCTGCGCGGCATCGTCTCCGTGCGCGCCGATGCGAGCGGCGACCTCAAGGCACTGATCGCCAACCTCAATACCGACTGGGCCGCTTTCAAGGCCACGATGGCTGACAAGGACAAGGAGCTCGCCAAGAAGTTCGATGATGTTGTGACGACCGACAAGCTCGATCGCATCAACGCTAGTGTCGGCGATCTGCAAAAGCTTATCGACGAGACGAACGCTAAGATCGCGGCGATGGCCATCGGTGCCGGCAGCGACGCTAATGTGAAGGATCGCGAGTATTCGGATGCCTTCACGGCTCATGTTCGTCGTGGCGAYGTGCAGGCCTCGCTCAACAAGGGCACTGATCCCGAAGGCGGCTATCTGGCGCCGACCGAATGGGACCGCACCATTATCGACAAACTGAAGCTGGTTTCACCTATGCGTCAGATTGCTTCGGTGCAGACCATCTCGACGGCAGGATTTTCGAAGCTTTACAACCTTCGCGGAACTACATCTGGTTGGGTAGGTGAGAAGGCGGCCCGCCCGGAAACAAACACCCCGCCCTTCGGTTCGATGACCTTCACACCTGGTGAAATCTACGCAAATCCTGCTGCTACACAGGCCATGCTGGACGATGCACAGATCAACCTGGAAAGCTGGCTCGCGGACGAGGTACAGACCGAGTTCGCCTACCAGGAAGGTCTCGCATTCATCGCTGGCGATGGCACGAATAAGCCGGCAGGGTTCCTGACCTTCATCACTGGCGGTTCCAATGCCGCGAAAAACCCGCTTGGCGCCATCGAGGTGAAAACCGCGGCATCCGGTGCGGCCTTCACCTCTGACGAACTTCTGGAGCTGATTTATCTCCTGCCGTCCGTCTATTCAGCCGGTGCGGGGTGGGTGATGAACCGCACCACCCAGGGCGTTATCCGCAAAATGAAAGACGGTCAGCAGAACTACCTGTGGCAACCGTCTTATGTAGCCGGCCAGCCGGCACAGATTGCCGGGTATCCCGTGACGGAAATGCCGGGCATGCCCGACATCGCTCTCAGCTCGGTGCCGGTGGCTTTTGGCGACTTCCGGCGTGGCTATCTGATCGTCGATCGCACGGGTGTCCGCGTCCTGCGCGACCCTTATTCCAACAAGCCCTACGTGATGTTCTACACCACGAAGCGTGTCGGCGGTGGCGTGAACAACCCCGAGACCATCAAGGTCTTGAAGATGAAGGCCAGCTAACGAGCTGGCATGCGGGCGGCATTCGTGCCGCTCGCTGATTCCCCTTCGCTTTTCCAACAATTGGAGATCTGTTCCAATGGCCAAAACAAACCCCACCTCCGAAAACCTTGCGGTTCCATCCGAAGAAGAGCTTGTCATCGCTGATGCGCCTATTGCGCGCGCGCCGGCCCTGACGCTCAAGGAAATCGAGGCGATGGGTCTTGACCCTTCGCCTTATGGCTACCCGATCGCTGACCCGGCTGTCGAGTAATGCTCGCGCCCGTCCGAATTGCCGCGCCGGCCGTTACGCCCGTATCGCTTGTCGAGGCGAAGGCCCATCTACGCGTCGATCATGAGGATGACGATGCTGTCATCACCGCCTTGATCGGTGCCGCAACCGACCATCTGGATGGCCGGACCGGCATTCTCGGGCGGGCGCTTGTTGACCAGACGTGGCGACAGGATTTCAACGGGTTCCGCGGATGTCTGCGCCTTCCGCTTGCGCCTGTCGCTGCTGATGGTGTGGAGAGTGTGAAATATTTCGACGCCAACAACGTCGAGCAGACGCTTGCCGCGACAACATACCATTTACTGGTCGACGCGCTCGGCCCATTCGTCTCGCTCAAAGCCGGGCAATCCTGGCCGTCGACCTTTGCGCGCCTCGATGCCGTGTCGATCGAGTTCGTTGCCGGGTACGGAGACGACGCCAAGGTGCCGGATGCGCTTAGGGTCGCGATCCTGATGCATGTCGCTCATATCTACAACAACCCCGAAGCGGTGGTTGTTGGCGGGGCTGCGACTTCGCTACCGCTGGGTCATGGCGCGTTGATTGCGCCCTATCGCCGGATCTCGGTCTGATGTGGGTCCGCTTCACCGACGTGTTCCGGTGGTCGCCGCCGGAGATGAACAACACCTGGTCGCAGGTTTTCCAGCCTTCGATCCAGAATGTCACTTCGCCCTGCGGCAATGCTGCCATAGCGGCAGGCAAAGCGGTGAAGGCGAAACGGCCAGCGAAAGGTGAGAAATGCGCGGCGCTGGGCAACTGAGAAATCGCGTCCATTGCCAGATGAAGGGGCCGGCGACCGACGAATTCAACAATCCGGTTCCCGGTGGCGCGGTCTGGGCGACACAGTTTTCTGTCCGGGCCGGCTTTCGTCCGCGCAATGGCGGAGAGGCCGTCATGGCAGGGCGGTTGCAAGGCATCCAGCCGTACATCGTGACGGTGAGGCAAAGCAGCCAGACCCGGCAGATTACATCTGCCTGGCGCCTCGTCGATGCGCATGACGCCTGCCGCATTTTCAGTGTGAAGTCGCTGGCCGATCCCGACGACAAGGGCGCCTGGCTGGAACTGCTGGTCGAGCAAGGGACGGCGAGCTGATGGCGGTCCAGGCGAAGTTCGTCGGTCGCGAGGCTCTGGCTCGCCGCCTTCGTCAATTGGTGCCTGATGCTGAGAAGCAAGCAGCTGCAGCGCAGCTCGAGGCGGCTACGGAGCTTGCCGCTGCAATCGAGTTGCGGGCTCCGCTCGGCGAAACCGGCGACTATCGCGCTAGCATCGAGGGCGGGCGTTTAGCCGACAAATCGCAGAAGGCCGTGCTTGGGTCGACCACGAAAGATCCGAATGCAACGGGCGTCTTCGCCGATTATGTCTGGCGGTTTTTGGAGTTCGGCACGGTCAAGATGGCAGCGCAGCCGCATATCTTCCCGACATACCGCGCCATGAAAAAGCGCATACGCCGCAAGGTGTCGAACGCGATCAACAAGGCAGTCCGCAAGGCGAAATCCTAATGGCGTCACCTCAACGCGAACTGGTCGGGCTGGCCGTGGCCAAGCTTCGTGCGACCACAGCCGTCACCGCACTCGTTGGGGCGCGCATCAACTTTCGACGTCCGGAAACAGAAGAGTTTCCGCAGATTGCTGGTTTCGACACGGTCGGTCTGCGCGCCGACGCGACCTGCATCAGTGGCTCGGACATCATGCTAAGCATCCATGTGTGGACGCGCGACGGCATCGATCCGCTTCAGGACGCCCGCGCAATCGCCCATGAGATCGAGCTGGCGCTTCACGATGCACCGCTCGCCCTGCCAACAAACCACCTGGTGACACTCGATCACCGCGGCGATCGCGTTTTCTACGACGTGGACGGCCTGACCGGTCATGGCGTCGTGGAATTTCGCGCGACCACTCAGCAATCCCCCTGACCGGCGCAATAGCCGGATTTCTCTCAACCACTGGAAGGAAGTGACCATGCCTCAGCACAAGGGACGCATGCTGCTGATCAAAATTGGCAACGCCGGTATGCCTACCGAGACGTTTGCCAATCTTTGCGGCCTCAAGACGCGTAGTTTCAACCTGTCGGCCAATGAAATCGACACAACCACGCCCGACTGCACCAATCCTGGCGGACCAGTTCAAAAGACGTCGGAGCCCGGCATCGTCAACCGCACCTTCTCCGGTTCCGGTGCCTTCGTCAGCGGCGGCCCCCAGGCCATTCTCATGGCCCATGTGCGCAATGGCACGGTCTTTAACGCTCAGGTCGTCGTGCCGGGCGAAGGCGAATACGAGGGCTCCTGGATGGTTTCGGACTTCGAATTCACCGGCGAAATGGAAGGCAACATGGCGTTCTCCGCCACCTTCTCTGCTGCTGGACCGCTGACCTTCGCGGCGGAGACTCCGTAACATGCTTCCGGTCAATGGTGCGCGCGGCGAGGTCGCGCTGAAGATTGGTGACGTCGATCTGGTGATTGCAGCCGAGATTGGTCGATTGGCGGCGGTCTCGACTGCGCTCGATTGCAAGTCCTTCAGCGATTTGTATCAGCGCCTGCTCGGTGTCGAGGTCGCAGCGACCATATCGGGCGTTGAACACATGACTGTCCGCGGCGATGTCGCAGCGGCCCTTCGGGAATTGAAGCTGCGTCATTTCCCTGCCTGCAAAACCGCGTTCGCCACCGCGCTCCAGCATCACCTCGGCGATGACGCGGGAAAAGCCGGAGCCGCCGGCGAGGCGGCGGCAAAGCGTCGGAAGGCGCGCTAGACGTTCTGCCCTGGCGGGATTGGCTCCGCACGGCGCTTGGGCCGTTGCAGTGGCGTCCCACTGACTTCTGGGCAGCGACAATCGGTGAATTCTTCGACGCAATCGAGGTGTTCAACGAGATGCATGGCGGTCCTGCGCAGCCTGAGACGCCGACCGAAGACGAATTGGCTGAGCTGCTGGAGAAGTATGGCTAATGGCTGAAGACCTTGAACAGCTCGTCCTGGCTATCTCGGCTGACACGCGCCAGATCCAGCGCGCATTGAAGAAGTTGGAAGGCGACACAGGCAACAGCACCAAGAAGATCGAACGCCAGTTCGATGGGTTGAGCAAGCGCATCAACGGGGCGTTCGTAGGAATCGGTCGCGCCGCCAAGGGTTTGCTGGCCGGCGTTGCGGCCGCTTTCACGCTGCGCGAGGCGCAAGGTCTGATCGACGCTTCGACGCGGATCCAGAACGCACTCAAAGTCGCGGGCCTCGAAGGCGCAGAACTGACCCGTGTCTATGATCGGTTGTTCGACAGCGCCCAGCGGAATGCCGCGCCGCTCGAAAGTCTGGTGACGCTTTATGGGCGGGCGGCAATCGTTCAAAAGGAACTCGGCGTTTCGACCGAAGAGCTACTCGGTTTCACTGACAACGTTGCGCTGGCGCTGCGTGTGGCCGGGACCGATGCGCAGTCCGCCTCTGGCGCATTGTTGCAGCTCTCGCAGGCTCTTGGATCTGGCACGGTCCGGGCGGAAGAGTTCAACAGTATCCTTGAGGGGGCGTTGCCTATTGCTCAGGCGGCGGCTGCTGGTCTCGAGGAAGCGSGCGGCTCGGTCTCCAAGCTTCGACAGCTGATCGTCGACGGGGAAGTATCGTCCGAGGCGTTCTTCCGAGCCTTCGAGGCCGGCAGCGCCATGCTCAAGGATAAAGTCGCGGGCGCGGTCCTTACCACTGACCAGGCGACCACCAAGCTTTGGAACGCACTCACTAAAGCGGCCGGAGAGTTCAACACGGCCACCGGTGCCAGCGAAAACTTCGCAGGTGGTCTGGGCAAGGTCGCTGAAGCGATCGCGTCATTCGACATGTCCGGCTTCATCGGTGAGATACAGCGCGGCGGTGACGCCCTGGAGAAGTTTCTGAACAGGGTTGGAAACGCCAATATCTTCAAAGATTTCAACGATTATTTCGGCCTTAACAGCCCGGAAAACCTCGCAAAATATGGCATGACTTCCGCCCCGACTGCCGGGCCGGAGGGCGTCAAAATTGCTGGCGGTAAGGGCGAGGCCGTCACGAGCCCAATTGATCGGCGCATCGAGAAGGCCTTTGAAACACCAACCAAGTCGACGGTGTCGCTGAAGGATTTCGCCGCACCTGATAAGGATGACAAGAAGAAGTCGACACGTGAGCGCGCTGACGAATATGCGCGCCTATCGCAGCGCATCGCCGAAACGACGGCCGAAATGGTCGCCGAGACCGAAGCACAGCGTCAGCTCAATCCGCTGATCGACGACTATGGCTATGCCGCCGAAAAGGCGCGCATGGAGCGCGAGCTTCTGACTGCAGCCGAAGAAGCCGGCAAAAAAGTCACGCCGCAGCTGCGGGCCGAGATTGCGGCGCTCGCCGATCAGTATGCGACGGCCGGTGTCGAAAGCGCCAAGCTGGCAGAGAGCCAGGATGACCTTCGTTCGCGCATGGAGGACTTCAGGAGCCTCGGCAAGGACGTGGTCGGCGGGTTCATTTCAGACCTTCAGGACGGCACGGACGCGCTGGACGCTGTCGCTAACGCCCTCCGAAAAGTCGGTGCGGAATTGATCAATAGCGGTCTCGAAAGCCTCTTCGGCAAGAGCGGGAGCGGCAACTGGGTAAGCGGCTTGTTTTCCTCTTTGTTTGGCGGTGGTGGCGGTGGCTCGGACCCTTGGGGCGGCATGCGTGAAAACGGCGGGCCGGTGC
>NZ_JBFUIP010000051.1:0-35585 GCF_056401815.1 Aminobacter sp. P4_D5
GCACGAGGTCTACGAGCGGTGGGTGCGGAAATTCGAACGTCAGCGGCTCAGCCTGCTGCACGATCTGAAAAAGGAACTCGAAGGAGAATAGCGATGACCCAGGGCAAGACCAGCTTTGTTTACGTGACCTATATTTTCTCGACGCCCGCGAAGGTGTTTGAGGCCATCACGAAACCTGACGTCGCAAGGCGTTACTGGGGGCACGAGAACGTCTCCGACTGGCGTGCTGGCTCGAGTTGGGAACATGTCGAAGCCAATGATGAGCGGGCTGTCAAAATTGTCGGCAAGGTCGTCGAGATCGCGCCACCCCGCAGCCTCGTCATCACCTGGGCAGACCCGTCTGAGGCCGCCGATCCGGCCAGCTACAGCCGGGTGACGTTCGACATCGAGGAATACGACGACACCATGGTCCGGCTGACCGTCACGCATGACGAACTCGAAGCCGGCAGCGGCATGGCGAAGGGCATCAGCAAGGGCTGGCCGATCGTACTGTCCAGCCTGAAATCCTTCCTGGAAACCGGCCGCCCCATCGACCTTTTCGCCAAGCCGAAATCGGCCTGATCCGTTTCTGGGCCGATCAGGACTTGCGGGAGAATGACTATGACCAAACGTTATAGCGGCGGATGTGCCTGTGGGGCGATCCGCTATGAAACGGGCAGCGAACCCATCTTCGAGAACCACTGCCAATGCCGCGATTGCCAGAAACGCAGCGGCACGGGGCATGGATCCTATCTGACCTTCGCTCAGCGCGCCGATGTGACAATTACCGGTGAAGCAAACAGCTGGCGGGTCGCGGGCGACAGCGGCAACGAAAAGATCCACGCCTTCTGCCCGACCTGTGGAACGCCTGTTTACCTGACATTCGTGGCCATGCCGGACGTGATTGCGGTCCACGCGACCAGTCTTGACGAACCTGGCCAGTTCAACCCGCAGGTGGTGACATACGCCGTCCGCGGCCATGCCTGGGATAGGATGGATCCCGCGTTGCAGACATTCGAGAAAATGCCGCCCGGATAGTGGCGCCAGGGGTGGCAGGATGGGTGGGGCCCGAGTTCAGACCCCGATGCCTCTTGCCTTCAGCGCTTCGGTGATTTCGTCGAGGATGGCTGGATCGTCGATGGTGGCCGGCATTTTCCAGTCCTCGCGATCAGCGATCTTCTGCATGGTGCCGCGCAGGATCTTGCCCGAGCGCGTCTTGGGCAGGCGCTTGATGGTGACCACCATCTTGAAGGCGGCGACCGGGCCGATGCGGTCGCGGACGAGGCCCACGACCTCCTTTTCGATCGTGCCGGTGTCGCGGTTGACGCCGGAGTTGAGCACGATGAAGCCGCAAGGGATCTGACCCTTCATCGCGTCGGCAATGCCGATCACGGCGCATTCGGCGACATCTGGATGTTCGGCAACGACCTCTTCCATGCCACCCGTCGACAGGCGGTGGCCGGCGACGTTGATGATGTCGTCGGTGCGGGCCATGATGAAGAGGTAGCCCTCATCGTCGATGTAACCGGCATCAGCCGTCTTGTAGTAGCCGSGGAACTCGGCGAGGTATGCATTGAAGAAGCGTTCGTCGGCGTGCCACAGCGTCGGCAGGCAGCCGGGCGGCAAGGGCAGTTTGATCACGACATTGCCGAGCGTGCCGCGTGGCACTTCATGGCCTGCGTCGTCGAGCACACGCACGTCGTAGCCGGGCATCGGCACGCAGGGCGAGCCGTATTTGACCGGCAACAGCCCAAGCCCGACCGGGTTCTGGCTGATCGGATAGCCTGTTTCAGTCTGCCACCAATGATCGATGACCGGCACATTGAGCTTGTGCTCGGCCCATTTGATGGTTTCGGGATCGGCGCGCTCGCCGGCGAGGAACAGCGTGCGGAATTTCGACAAATCATATTGTGGAACGAAGGTGCCTTGCGGGTCTTCCTTCTTGATGGCGCGGAAAGCGGTGGGCGCGGTGAAGAGTGCCACGACCTCGTGTTCCGAAATGACACGCCAGAATGTGCCAGCATCGGGCGTGCCGACCGGCTTGCCCTCGAACAGGATGGTGGTGGCGCCATGCAGCAGCGGGCCATAAACGATGTAGGAATGGCCGACGACCCAACCGACATCGGACGCCGCCCAAAAGACCTCGCCCGGCTTGACGCCGAATTCGTTTTCCATCGACCATTTGAGCGCGACCATGTGGCCGCCATTGTCACGGACCACGCCCTTGGGCTGGCCGGTGGTGCCTGAGGTGTAGAGCACGTAGAGCGGATCGGTGGCGGCAACGGAGACGCAATCGACCGTGCGCCCGGCGGCCTTGGCGCTGCCTACCGCCTCGGCATAGTCGATGTCGCGACCGGCAACGAGGTCGCAGGTGAGTTGCGGCCGCTGCAGGATCACGCAAGCTTCGGGCTTGTGGGCGGAGAACTCGATGGCGCCGTCGAGCAGCGGCTTGTAGGCGATGACGCGGCCGGGCTCGATGCCGCAGGAAGCCGAGATGATCAGCTTGGGCGTGGCATCGTCGATGCGGGTGGCGAGTTCCTTGGCGGCAAAGCCGCCGAACACCACCGAATGGATGGCCCCCAGGCGGGCGCAGGCCAGCATGGCAAAGGCTGCTTCCGGCACCATCGGCATGTAGATGATGACGCGGTCGCCTTTTTGCACGCCCTGGTCCTGGAGCACGGCGGCCAGCGCATTCACCTCGGCGAGCAGTCCGGCATAGGTGAATTTCTTCTGGGTGCCGGTGATCGGGCTGTCGTGGATCAGCGCTACCTGCTCGGCGCGGCCGGAAGCGACATGGCGGTCGAGCGCGTTGTAGCAGGTGTTGCACTCGGCCCCGGTGAACCACCGGCCATAGACGCCGCCTTCGGCATCGAAAACCTTGTCCCAGGGCTTGAACCAGTCGATCGCCCTTGCCGCCTCGGCCCAGAAGCCCTCGGGATCGCGAACCCAACCGTCATAGACCTCGTGATAGCGAGATGGCATGGCGTTTCCTTCCCAGGATTTGGCCCTTCAGGGCGTCTTTGTTGCCATATCTGTACCCGCCCGGCAGACGGGGCGTCCATTTGACCTTGGTTTAAGGGGCAGCGCATGAGCCCCGATTTGCCTGATATTCCGACGCGGTTTTGCGCACTTCCGCTGTTCACCAGATCACGCGCGACCTTCGGCGGGAATGCCAAGGGCCGGTTGCAACGATAGCAGATTGGCGCTCGCACTTTGACAGGCGCGCGCTAAGTTGATCAAAGACGGCATGTCGAAAGCGCTTTCGCTCGTTATCCTGGCCATCATGGCGATCCAACTGATCAAGCCGCTTGGCTTGCCGGGCCTCAGGCAACGGCGCGATTTCTGGAAGCTGGCGGTTCTGGCGCTGGCGGCGATTTCGGTGACGGCGCTGCTGGGGCATTGATAGGCGGAGCGTGCGTTGATCGCTACCTGCTCGAAAGAGCAGGAGCCCGCCGGGGGAAAACCCCATCCCCACCCCCGGCGAGCCTGTCCCTGATTTGAGACAAACCAGGTTCCGGCAACCGCCGGCAAGCACTTCGATGCATGGAGCGTGCCATGATTTTTGTCTCGAAACGGGACAGGGTCGGCACGTGGCGACAAGCAATGTGCGCCGTCTGCTCGACAGACGCCGCGTGTGGTGGTTTGCTGGCGTCTTAACAGGGGGCTGGTCCATGGCAAGATTGACGAACACGGCGCCGAACCGGGTGTTGGCCGTCGATGCGACGGTGGTGAACGAAGAGCCGCTTCTGGCGCTGCTGAATCTCGAGACCGACGACGGGGCGATCGAGCTTGCCCTCAATCGGACTGTGGCCGAACTGCTTGTCGACCAGCTCCTGACCCTGCTCGGATATGACGAGGAAGACTGAGAAGGGCTGGTTGGGCCAAGCGCTCCCGGTCCACGTGCGTCAACTTGCGCACTTGGCCTGACGTCGCCAATCAGCGCCTTGGTCTGCCCAGGAGGGCGCGATGAACAACACCTATCTGACATACTGGCTGTCCGACACGACATCAGCAATTGGCCTGGTGATAGCAGTCGTCGGCCTTTTTCTTGCCGCGGCCGGCTATTCGCGGGCCAGCAAGGCGCTCGTTGGCGTGCTCGACAATCCTGGCAATCAAGAGCTCAGGCTTCGTGTGGCGAAGGCGTCAAAATGGGCGGGTCTCGGCCTGTGGATCGTATTTTTCGGCGTCGGCATTCAGGCGGTGGCGGCGCTGTTTGGACTGCTCGTCTACTGATCAGGCGTTGACGCCAGGGGCGGCCTCCCCTGCCTCAACTCTTTTATTGCCGTGCCTCATGTCTGGGCGCATCGATTGACTTCAGATGCGGGTAGATCGAGCAGGCATCGAGAGCGCGCATGAAAATCCTTGTCTTCCAGCATCTGAGGGTCGAGCACAGCGGCGTGTTCGGAGAGTTCTGGGGCGAAGCCGGGCATAGCGAACACGTCGTCGAACTGGATGAGGGCGAGGTGATCCCGGCACTCCAGGACTTCGACATGCTGGCGGTGATGGGCGGGCCGATGGATGTCTGGCAGGAAGAGGCCTATCCCTGGCTCAAGCTGGAGAAAGCGGCGATCAGGCATTGGGTGCGCGAACTCAAGCGGCCATATCTCGGCATCTGCCTGGGGCATCAGTTGCTCGCCGATGCGCTGGGCGGCAAGGTTGGCTTGATGAAGCAGCCCGAGGTCGGCCTTGCCACAGTCGAGCTGACGAAAGCCGGGCGCGCCGACCGGTTGTTTGACGGTGTCGATGGGGCAATCAAAACGCTGCAATGGCATGGCGCCGAGGTTTCGGTGCTGCCGCAGGGCGGCGAAATTCTCGCCGGCAACGCCGCCTGCGCCATTCAAGCGATGCGTGTCGGCTCAAACGCCTATGGCTTCCAATATCACATGGAGATCACCGAACGGACGGTCGGCGACTGGGCAAAGATTCCCGAATATGCCGCGAGCCTGAAGCAGGCATTGGGCGCGGAGGAGGCAGGGCGTCTGGCGCAGACGGTCGCGCCCAATCTGCCTGCGTTCCGCAACACCGCCGGCCGCATCAACGACAATTTCTTTGCCGCAATCGGCTGCTAAGGCCAGTCCTGCGCTCACCTTGCCAGGGGCGTGCGCCGACATGGCTTGTTGTGTTCGGCGCCGTATCGCCCTAGAGCCTGTTTCAACCCCGATTGAAGTCGGGACAGGGCTCTAGCTTCTGCATGAGCATGATCTTTTCCGAAAACCGGTTTCCACTTTTCGGGATCATGCTCTACGCAGGCATGAACCAGAAAAGGACACTGCATGGCCAGACCGACAAACTACAATCAGGAACGCAGGGACCGTGACCGGGCCAAGGCGATGAAGAAGGCCGACAAGCTTGCGGCCAAGGCCGAAGCCAAGGAACGCAGCAAACCTGCCGAAGAGGTCGAAGCGACCCCTGAGGCAGAAACCGAACTTTAAGGGAATTTGGGCCCCGACCGGGCGCTCAAGACTATCCCTGAACCCGCGCGTCGAGCCATGAGGAATATTCTTCGGGCCGGCGCGCCGGGTCAGTCCTTGTCGTTGATATAGACATTGACCTCGCGCGCCGCCGCGATGAAGGCGCGTCGTGCGGCCATGACCGGCTTTTCACCCGACATAGCGTCCGAGCATGCCTGAAGGGCTGCGCGATGCTTGGGGCTGCGCTTGCCGGGCCAGCTGTTGAGCAGGAAGGCGGAGGCCTCTTTGGCCGTTCGCAGGATAAGCGGAGTGCCGGCCGGATCGGCCTTCACGGTGATGGGGGTTTCGAACCTGATGTTTTCCATGGCCGCTCATACGCCATACCGGACAGGGAAGCGAGCAGCATAACGCCGCGCTGCCAAGGAGGGGAAGTGGCTTGTGCGGTGGTGGCTCGACAGGCGGCTCAGGCGGTGGTTTTCTGGCGCCGGGCCATGGGGGACGAATGATGAGAACGGCTGGCGTGGCAAAGGCTTCGTTCGGAACCGAAACACTTGGCGCCATGGTCGTGGCGCTGGTCGTCTATGTGTTTGTCTCGATCTTCGTCGTGCTTACGGTGACGATCACCGCTGGTGCCTTCGCTTTCGTGATCGACTGGCTGCTTCGGGGCGATCGACCCAACCTCATTCAGCTCATCGCCGTGGTTTTGGGCGCGGTTTCAGGCATTTGGGCGGCACGGCTGGTCTGCGACCTGGCATTCCCGGCCTATCAGCCGCGTTTTGTCTTCTGGATGTTCGCGGTCGTGCTGACCATGACCACGATCAACAAGATTTCCATGACCTTCACGACGGCTGAGATCATCCTGGGCGCGCAATATCTGGTCGCGCTGGCTGCCGCATTTTACTATTTCTGGCGCGAGCGCTCGCCGATCACAGTCACGACAGGGCTGATACGCTCGGATTGAGGCTGGGGGGCAGGTGCTCGACCTTGTGGCGCGGCATCTTGCGTGACAGAAGGCAGCGCTGGCAGCGACCGAGCCGTCGCCGCTCGGGGAAGCGAGCGCACATCGCCGCAATGGGGGAAGAATGACAATCAAGAAGATACTGCCGGCCTTGCTTGGCTTGCTCATTGCTGGTGCCACGCCGGCATTCGCCGAGGGCGATGTCTACAAAGCCTACAGCACGACCGCCGAGAGCATCACCGGGGACATTTCGATGGATGATTTCTCCATCACATTCGCCAACGGAGAATCGCTGTCGTTCTCGGCCTTGCTCGGTGACCATTTCGTCGTCGACGGAGAGCGGGTGAACGCTTCCGTCTACAGCGTCGCAAACCCGTCCGATCCCGAACTGGAAAACGGCAACAAATTGTGCGGCTCGGGCGACGTTTCTTATCTCGCCAACTGGGCCGGCGGCGAAGGCCTGACGATCGTTGCGGTGTTCACCGGCGACGAACCGCCGGAAAGCAGCGCCGAGATGTGCGCGTCGTATACGTATATGGATTGAGCCCTGACGGGCGCGCCAAATGCGCTCGCCGTTCGACCAGTGCTCGACAAGCGCTGGCTGCGATGATTTGTTGAGCAGACTTAGGTATTCCCGCTTCGTCTAATGGTAGGACACCGCCCTTTGAAGGCGTGAATCGTGGTTCGAGCCCATGAGCGGGAACCAAACTTACCGCCTGTCGAAAAAAAGCCCCGGATCGCTCCGGGGCTTTTCGTTTCAAGCTGAAAGGGAAGCTTACGCGGCCTTCTCCAGCACCTGTTGCCACTGGCCAAGTGCTGCCAGGTGGTTCATGTGGGCGCGGTGGGTGAAGGCGGCCTGGCCGGCGCCGAGGTTTTCGGCCTTGCCCGACCATGCCTTCTGCGGTGCTGCCTGCAGCGCGCGGCCGTAGGAGAAGGTCAGCTTCCACGGATGCGGGCCGATGGCGTTGATGGCGTTGAGGTTGGCGGTTGCCTCCTCGTCTGACTGGCCGCCCGACAGGAAGGCGATGCCCGGAACCGCCGCCGGAACCGTCTCGCGGAACAGCTTGATGGTCTTTTCGGCGATCTCTTCGGCGCTGGCCTTTCTGGCGGCCTTCTTGCCCGAGATGACCATGTTGGGCTTCAGGATCGTGCCTTCGAGCACGACACGGGCAGCGTAGAGTTCGTCATAAAGCTTGACCAGCGTCGCCTTGGTGACGTCGTAGCAGGTGTCGATGTCGTGGGCGCCGTCCATCAGCACTTCGGGCTCGACGATCGGCACGATGCCGGCCTCCTGGCAAAGCGCCGCATAACGCGCGAGCGCATGGGTGTTGGCCGAAAGCGAATAGGCCGAAGGCACGTTCTTGGTGGTGTCGATGTCGATGACGCCGCGCCATTTGGCGAAACGCGCGCCGAGCTTGTAGTACTCGGCCAGGCGTTCGCGCAGGCCGTCGAGGCCTTCGGTGATGGTGTCGCCGGGGAAATTGACGATCGCCTTGGCACCGGCGTCGACCTTGATGCCGGGAATGGCGCCGGCGGCCTTGATGAGGTCGACCAGCGGCGTGCCGTCGGCGGCGGTCTGGCGAATGGTCTCGTCGTAGAGGATGACGCCGGAGATGTACTTGGTCATCGCCTCCTTGGTGCGGAACATCATTTCGCGATAGTCGCGGCGGCTATCGGCCGTCGACTCGACGCCGATGACGTCGAAACGCTTCTTGATGGTGCCGGAGCTTTCATCCGCAGCCAGAATACCCTTGCCACCGGCCACCATGGCGACAGCAATGTCTTCGAGACGTTCGCTCATACAAATACCTCCTGAACAGATGCTCCGGGCGCATAGCAGATGGTTTTCCGGAACGGAATGCCGGGGGCCAGCCTATAACCGATTGAAATTATTTCAATCGTTTTAGCTTCAGGTCAGGCCGGCCTGCAAATGGCCACATCCTCCGCTTCCGGTGCTCACGTACCAAATGTACGCTCCGCTCCGGTTCTCGGATGCAGCCATTTTCGGCTCGGCCTGACCTGAATCTCATCGCGCTGGCGACTCCGAATGGTCTCAGCGGCCCGCTTATCCGTAATATGAGCACATGCTAAAATGCAGGCTGTCTGCGTACATCTACGCACGGGACGAGCATGGGAGGATGCAATGGCCGACGGTGGAATGAACGTCACGAAATTCGAGTTCAAGTCCCACKATAGCCCGGATGAAGTTCGGGCGCCCGACAAGACACGCGTGGAGGTGGTTCGGCTTGCCGGTTTCACCTTGGGCCGGCTCAACATGGAGCCGGGGTGGAGATGGTCCGAGTGCGTGAAGCCTGTCGTCAAGACCGATAGCTGCCAGGTGTCGCATGTCGGCTACGTCGTCTCAGGCGCCCTGACCGTCAGGCTCAATGACGGAACCCAGAAGACGTTGACGAAAGGTGCGTCCTACACAATTCCGCCGGGCCACGACGCCTGGGTCGAAGGTGACGAACGCTTTGTGTGTATCGAAGTGATGAGCGCCGAGCAGTATGCCAAGCCGGCATAGGCGCGCTCCTCGCGACAGGCCAAGGGCACCTCTCCCTCACGGGGTGAGGGAGAGGCAATGCTCGTTGCTCAGGCCTTGAGGACTTCAACGCCGGGCAGGTCCTTGCCTTCCATCCATTCGAGGAAGGCGCCGCCGGCGGTCGAGACATAGGTGAAGTCGTCGGCTACGCCGGCATGGTTGAGGGCCGCGACTGTGTCGCCGCCACCCGCAACGGAGACGAGCTTGCCCGCCTTGGTGCGGGCGGCGGCGTGCTGGGCTGCGGAAACCGTCGCCTTGTCGAAAGGCTCGATCTCGAAGGCGCCGAGCGGGCCGTTCCAGACCAGCGTCGTGGCGCGGTCGATCCAGTCATTGATGGTGGCAACGGTCTTTTCGCCGACGTCGAGGATCATGGCGTCGTCGGGCACGTTTTCGATGGCGACCGTCTCATTGGCGGCGCCTGCCTTGAACTCGCGGGCGATGACGCCGTCGGACGGCAGGATGATGGCGCAGCCAGCACCCGCTGCCTCGATCATGATCTGGCGGGCAGTCTGGGCGAGATCGTGCTCGCACAGCGACTTGCCGACCTTGGTGCCGCGTGCGGCCAGGAAGGTGTTGGCCATGCCGCCGCCGATGACGAGTGCGTCGACGCGCTTGACCAGGTTCATCAGCAGGTCGAGCTTGGTCGAGATCTTGGCGCCGCCAACGATGGCAACGACCGGGCGGACCGGATTGCCGAGACCTTTTTCAAGCGCTTCGAGTTCGGCCTGCATGGTGCGCCCGGCGCAGGCCGGCAGGCGATGGGCAAGGCCCTCGGTCGAGGCATGCGCGCGGTGGGCGGCAGAAAAAGCGTCGTTGACGAAGATATCGCCATTGGCGGCGAGCTGTTCGGTGAAATCAGGGTCGTTTTTCTCTTCGCCCTTGTGGAAGCGGGTATTCTCCAAAAGCAGGATGTCGCCGTCCTTCATGGCGGAGACGGCCGCAGCCGCCTTTTCGCCGATACAGTCGGCGGCAAACGCCACCGGGCGGCCGATGACCTTGGCGGTTGCGATGGCGATCGGCGCCAGCGACAGTGCCGGATCGGGGCCGTCCTTGGGGCGGCCGAAATGGGCGAGCAGGATGACTTTTGCGCCCTTGTCCGAGAGCTCTGTTATTGTCGGGGCGACGCGCTCGATGCGGGTGGCGTCGGAAACCTTGCCGTCGGCCATGGGCACGTTGAGGTCGACGCGGACGAGTACCCGCTTGCCGCTGACGTTACCGATGGTGTCGAGGGTCTTGAAGGCGGCCATGGGGTTTCCCTTTCCTCATTGGGGGCGCGCATTGGACCTGCCAATGCGTAGAGAGATCGCGCGGACCATACCCAGCGTCAGCGCGGATGCAAGGTTTGTGGGGGTGGGGAAAAGGAAAATTGTGGGTCGGGGCATTTGGCCTGGCGGGACGTTGACGCCCTCCCTCCCCCTTGTGGGGAGGGATACAGGGTGGGGGTGTTTGGACCATTGAGCGGCAATTACCCCCACCCCTAACCCCTCCCCACAAGGGGGAGGGGGAAGGCGGCGCGCTCAAGCGTCCTCGGACAGTCTCTCAGACGTGGTTGCCGGTGCTGCGGGTTTGGCCGGTGCCTTGCGGGAACGCCGCGCCCAGAATGCGGACAGACGGTCGCGGATCTCGCCGGCGCTGAGGAAGACCGGCACCGGTGGCGGTGGAGGGGCCGGCTCGATCGACAGGCCAACCGCGACGATGCGTCCCTTTTCATCGACCTCGCGCACGATAAGGTCGATGAGGCCGAGAGAGACGCGGTCGGCATATTCGACGCGGCCGCCCAGGCGCTGCTTGATGAGGTCGCCGATGGTGAGCTTGAGCTCTTCGTCCTTCACCGACGCGCCGTAGATGGCGACAAGCTCGCCGGCGAGGTGGGCCTGGTCGACAGTGAAGGCGCCGAAGAAATCCTCGTCCTCGGCATGGACCTCGGCACGGGAGGCAAACAGCCTGTCGAGCAGGCGCGGATAGCGGTCGGGAACGAAGATGTAGACGTTGTCGCCCGCCTGCAGGCGGCCCATGTCCTGGAAGCGCATCGAGCGGCCGTCGCGCACGACCAGCGAAGGCCTGGCCCATCGCGGGATGCGCTGGCCCTTGGCCACAGGCGAGCCCGGCACGACCTTGTAGGCGAGCAGTTCATGGTGAGCCGAGCCCGGCAATTCGAGTTCGACCTTGTCGAGCGGGCCGAAGCGCTGCGGCACGATCAGGCCGAGACGGCGGGCGAGGGGACCGACGGTCCAGCCCTGGATCACCAGCGAGGTGAGTACGATAATGAAGGCGATGTTGAAGATGGCACGGCCGTTTTCGAGCCCGCCGAGCAGCGGCGTGATGGCGAGCAGGATGGACACCGCGCCGCGCAGGCCGACCCAGGAGATGAAGGCGGTTTCCTGGCGCGGGAACTTGAACGGAATCAGGCACAGCCAGACCGCGATGGGGCGCGCGATGAACATCAGGAACAGGCCAAGCAGCAGCGCCGACACAAGGATCGCTGGAAACTGCGACGGCGTGGCGAACAGGCCAAGCACCAGAAACATGATGATCTGGGCGAGCCAGGACATGCCGTCCTGGAAGCGCTTGAGCGTCGACACGGCGCGGATGTCGGAATTGCCGGCAACCAGGCCGGCGAGATAGACGGCGAGGAAGCCTGAGCCGCCGACGGCGCCGGCCGCGGCGAAGACCAGCAGCGAGAGCGTCAGCACGAAGATCGGCAGCAGGCCGCGGTCGAGGTTGAGGCGCTCGACCAGCTTGACGATCAGGAAGCCGCCGAGCAGGCCGATGGCGGCACCCAGGATCATCTGGACGAAGAAGCCGATGACGAGGTCGACAAGCAGCAGGTCGGCGTCGGGCTTGGCGCCGAGCGCGATGATCTCGACCAGGGTGATGGTCAGGAAGATGGCGATCGGGTCGTTGGTGCCGGACTCGATTTCGAGCGTCGAGCGGACGCGCTCGCGCAGATTGATGTTGCCGGCGCGCAAAAGGAAAAACACGGCAGCAGCGTCAGTGGAGGCGACGGCGGCACCAAGCAGGAAGGATTCGAGCCAGGTGAAGCCGGTGAGATAATAGGCTGCGATGCCGAAGATCACCGTCGTGATGCCAACGCCGATCGTTGCCAGCGTCAAGGCCGGCAGACCGGCCTGCCGCAGGACGCCAACAGGCGTGCCGAAGCCTGAATCGAACAGGATGACGGCGAGCGCTATGGCGCCGACGAAATAGGCGAGGTGGGCGTTGTCGAAGACGATGCCGAGGCCGTCGACGCCGCTGGCGAGGCCGATTCCAAGGAAGAGCAGCAGCAGCGGGGCGCCGAAGCGGAAGGCGATCAGGCTCGAAAACGCCGCGGCCACCACCAAGGCGGTGCCCACCAGCGTGACTAGATATACCGCCTGTTCCATCCCGACCCGTCCGCAAAGCAGTCAGTGCCTGTTCCACTCCGATTGCGTCGGAATGAAGCTCAATAATCTTGCTGGAGCATGATCTTTGCGAAAACCGAATCCCACTGTTCGCTACGCGGACCTTCGGTTCAGGATCATGCTTCTAGCTGCGTCGGTTGAGAGTGCGGCGAAGAAAAGGCCGCATGCAAGCAAGAATGGATTTTTGCCAGCTTGTGCCAAAGATTTTCTTGCGGTGCAGCAAAAACGAAAACGCCCGGCCGAAGCCGGGCGTTGAAGAACGGATGAAGTAGCCCGATCAGGCGATGGTCTTGCCCATGACGACGGCCGTGTCGGCCATGCGGTTGGAGAAGCCCCACTCGTTGTCGTACCAGGACATGACGCGCACCAGGTTGCCGTCGATGACCTTGGTCTGGTCGAGCGCGAAGGTCGACGAGGCCGGGTTGTGGTTGAGGTCGATGGAAACCAGCGGCTCGTTGGTGAAGGCCAGGATGCCCTTGAGCGGGCCGTTGGCGGCCGCAACGAGCACCGCGTTGACCTCTTCGACGGTAACGTTTCTCTTCGACACGAACTTGAAGTCGATGCACGAGACGTTGGGGGTCGGCACGCGGATCGACACGCCGTCSAGCTTGCCCTTSAGYTCCGGCAGCACSAGGCCGACGGCCTTGGCMGCGCCGGTCGAGGTCGGGATCATCGACATTGCTGCTGCACGGGCGCGGTAGAGGTCCTTGTGCATGGTGTCGAGGGTCGGCTGGTCGCCGGTGTAGGCATGGATCGTGGTCATGAAGCCCTTTTCAATGCCGAAGGCATTGTTGAGGACCATGGCGACCGGTGCCAGGCAGTTGGTGGTGCAGGACGCATTCGAAATGACGATGTGGTCCTTGGTGATCTGGTCGTGGTTGACGCCGTAGACCACCGTCAGGTCGGCGCCGTCGGCGGGAGCCGAGACGATGACGCGCTTGGCGCCAGCGGTCAGATGCGCCGAAGCCTTGTCCTTGGAGGTGAAGATGCCGGTGCATTCGAGCGCGATGTCGACGCCGAGTTCCTTCCACGGCAGCTGCGACGGATCCTTGATCGCGGTGACCTTGAACTTGTCGGTGCCGATGTTGATGGAATCGCCTTCGACCCTCACTTCGTGCGGGAAGCGGCCATGCACGCTGTCGTAGCGCAGCAGATGGGCGTTGGTCTCGACCGGGCCGAGATCGTTGACGGCGACGACGTCGATGTCTTTGCGGCCCGACTCATAGATGGCACGCACGATGTTGCGGCCGATGCGGCCGAAACCATTGATGGCAACTCTAACGGTCATGTCTGATCCTCCTGGGGAACGTCTTAAGCCTGAAGCCGAGCCTGGGCAGCCTGGGCGGCCGCCTCGGCGGTGATGCCGAAATGCTTGTAGAGATCTTCGATCTGACCGCTGGCGCCGAAGCCATGCATGCCGATGAAGATGCCGTCGGTGCCGATGAAGCTGTCCCAGCCCATGCGGATGCCGGCTTCGATGGCGACCTTGACCTTGGCGTTGCCGATCATCGCCTTGCGGTATTCGGGGCTCTGCTTTTCGAACAGTTCGAAAGCCGGCACCGAAACGACGCGGGTGGGATGACCGGCGTCCTGCAGCAGCTTGCGTGCAGCGAGCGCGATCTCGACCTCGGAGCCGGTGGCGAAGATGGTGACTTCGGCATCGCCATCAGCGGTGGCCAGTTCGTAGGCGCCATAGCCGCAGAGGTTTTCCTCGACGTATTCGGTGCGTACGGCCGGCAGGTTCTGGCGGGTGAGCGCCAGCGTCGAAGGCGTCTTGCGGTTTTCGAGCGTCAGCTGCCAGCACTCGGCGGCTTCCATGGCGTCGGCCGGGCGGAAGACGATGTGGTTGGGGATGGCGCGCAGGGCCGCGAGGTGCTCGACCGGCTGGTGGGTCGGGCCGTCTTCGCCGAGACCGATCGAATCGTGGGTCATGACGAAGCCGACGCGAATGTCCATCAGGGATGCCAGGCGCATCGCCGGGCGGGCATAGTCGGAGAAGCACAGGAAGGTGCCGGAGTAGGGGATGACGCCGCCATGCAGCGCCATGCCGTTCATGGCAGCCGCCATGCCGTGCTCGCGGATGCCGTAGTGAACGAAGCGCTGGCCATAGTCGCCGGGCGCGATGTTCTTGGTCTGGCTGGTCTTGGTATTGTTGGAGCCGGTGAGATCGGCCGAACCGCCAATGGTCTCGGGCACGACGCCGTTGATGACCTCAAGGGCCATTTCCGACGACTTGCGGGTGGCGACCTTCGGCTTGTCGGCGGCGAGCTTCTTTTTGTAGTCGGCGATGGTGGCGTCGAAATTGGCCGGCAGGTCGCCGCGCATGCGGCGCTCGAACTCGGCGCGAACCTCGGTTTCGGTCTCGGCGAGACGCTTTTCCCAGTCGTTGCGCTTCTTGGCCGCGTTGAGGCCGGCGAGGCGCCATGCGTCGAGGATGTCGGAGGGGATTTCGAAAGCGGGATAATCCCAGCCAAGCGCCTTGCGGGTGGCTTCGACTTCGGCGGCACCCAGTGCCGAGCCGTGGACCTTGTTGGTGCCGGCCTTGTTGGGCGAACCAAAACCGATGGTGGTCTTGGCGGCGATCAGGGTMGGGCGGTCGGAACGCTTGGCAGCCTCGATGGCACCAGCGATCGCCTCGGGGTCATGGCCGTCGATGGCGATGGTGTTCCAGCCTGATGCGGCGAAGCGAGCGAGTTGGTCGGTCGAGTCGGCGAGCGAGATCGGGCCGTCGATGGAGATGTTGTTGTGGTCCCAGAAGACGATCAGCTTGTTGAGCTTGAGGTGACCGGCAAAAGACAGCGCTTCCTGCGAGATGCCTTCCATCAGGCAACCGTCGCCGGCGAGCACGTAGGTGTAGTGGTCGACAAGCTTGTCGCCGAACTGGGCATTCATGATCCGTTCGGCGAGCGCCATGCCAACGGCATTGGCGAGACCCTGGCCGAGCGGGCCTGTGGTCGTCTCGATGCCTGCGGCGTGGCCGTATTCGGGATGGCCGGCGGTCTTGGAGCCGAGCTGGCGGAAATTCTTGATCTCGTCGATGGTGATGTCTTCGTAGCCCGAGAGATAGAGCAGCGAGTACAGCAGCATCGAGCCGTGGCCGGCTGACAGCACGAAGCGGTCGCGGTCGTGCCAATGCGGATTGGCCGGATCATGCTTGAGGAAGCGGGTGTAGAGCACGGTTGCGACGTCGGCCGCGCCCATCGGCAGGCCGGGATGGCCGGAATTGGCCTTCTCCACGGCATCAATGGACAGAAAGCGGATCGCATTGGCCATCCGGTCGTGTTTTTCGCGCGAGGACATCGTCCCTCCCATAAGCCGTGGAAAGCGGGGCGGCGACACCCCGGAAAAGTGCGCGACACATAGCAGGCATAGGGCTTGAGTCAATAAATCGGTGCGTTTTCACACCCTCCTTGCGGCGCCAAGTCACGCCTATGCCGGTTTCGGATATCCGGAGTGATGCGCTTAACAGGGGAAAGGCGAAACAGCTTTGTTGACGCCTCGTTCAACCGGTGCCTAATGTTTCAGACATAACGCGTTCTGAAACGTGCGCGATTCGGTGATGGGCGAGGGTCTACGGGAGCCATGACCGGGGATACGACACTCAGGGAAGTCATTGGCCGGCTAGGCAAGGCGATCGATACGCTGGAAGGCGCTGTCGCCGTGCGGCTGGAGCATGAACAGGATTACGGCGAAGCAGAAGCCGAGGTCCAGCGCATGAATGCCGACCGCGCCCGCCTTGCGCAGGAGCTCGACAATTCCGAAGCCCGCGCCGAACGGCTGGAAGAAGCCAACAAGGAAGTCTCGCGACGGCTCGTGACCGCCATGGAGACGATCCGCGCCGTGCTGGACAGGTAGGATGGAGATGGCGCAAGTCACTGTTACCATCGACGGCAAACAGTACCGCATGGCCTGCGACGAGGGGCAGGAAGAGCACCTCATCGATCTCGCCAGCCGCTTCGACCGCTATGTGCTGCATCTCAAGGATTCATTCGGCGAGATCGGCGACCAGCGGTTGACGGTCATGGCCGGCATCATGGTGATGGACGAGTTGTCGGAGCTGCAGAAGCGCGTCAAGGGCATGGAGAGCGAAGTGCTGACGCTGCGCAAGACGCGCGACGATGCGCTCACCAAGGCCGACAAGAACGACGCCGCACTGACCGGCGCGCTGGGCTCGCTGGCCGAGCGCATGGAACATCTGGCGATGAGCTTGGCGAAGAAGGTTTAGGGACGGCCGATTCTGTAGCGTTGGCGGCCGCCAGAACGGTTGCCGTTGTCCTGATCAGCCTTTGCCAGAGCGGTCCCTGATTTAGATTCGGTAGCTCCGGCGGCTGACGCATGCCTGCTGCGGCAATCTGGTTCCCTCACAGATATCACGACCGTCGCGGCATGGATCCCCGGGATCTCCGCCACTCGCTACGCTCGCGCTCCGACCCGAGGATGACGGGAACCGAGGACGCTTTTGGCTATAGCGCCCTGCCTTAATGTTCGATGCGTCTGAATGATGTCGCTGGCTCTGGCTGCAGGCTGTGCCGATTGGCGTGCCAACTCCCGCGACCGTCATCCTCGGGTCGGAGCGCGAGCGTAGCGAGTGGCGGAGATCCCGGGGATCCATGCCGCGACGATAGTGCTATCGATGACGGCGCCAGATTACCTTGGTCCAGCCCTCGCAGCTAAAGCAGGTGCCACGAAATGTCGTTCCAGTTAGGATTTCGCTCCTCGATCAGATTGATCTTCCATTGTCGCGGCCACTTCTTGATAACCTTCTCCCGCGCGATCGCATCGACCACCAAATCATACTCATCGAACCAAACCAGACGCACCGCGCCATAACGCGCCGCAAATTTCGAGCCCGTACCGGTCTGATGCTGCAGCAGACGTCCAGCAAGGTCAGACGTCACGCCGGTGTAGAGCGTTCCGTTTTTCTGTGACGCCAGAACATAGACATAACCCTTGCGAGCCATGTCTGGAGTTTAGCTAACCGCCAGTACATCGCAAGCATTACCCTAATCCATCGCCATCAAATTTGCGGTTATACTTAGGCAGCGCCGCTTCAGGCACGAGGATGACAGAGATGGGGCCGTCATCGATAGCACGGCTGTCACGGCATGGGTCCCCGGGATCTCCGCCACTCGCTGCGCTCGCGCTCCGACCCGAGGATGACGGAAACCGGGGGCTTCGCCAATCTTCGGCGTGGCTGATTGAAGACTATTCTCTCGCCGGGCTTTTCTCTGGCCTGGTCCTTTGGTGATGCCGTCCCMATCTCCGTCATCCTCGTGCCTGAAGCGGCGAAGCCTCGAAAGGTCACGAGGATCGTCGTGCTCGATGACGGTGCCGGTTTGGCGTGGATAGAAGGATGCGCGTGCTGCGATCAAACGAAAAAACGCGCCGGCAAAACCAKCGCGTTTTTGTTTGCGGTTGCATCGGAGCGGGAGCCCCCGCGCCAAAAGCTCAGGCGTCGATGGTGCGGAGCGCCTGGGCCTGCTTCTTGGCGGCGGCCTTGACCGCGTCCTGGACCTTTTCGAAAGCACGGACCTCGATCTGGCGGACGCGTTCGCGGGAGATGTCGAACTCGGCCGAAAGCTCTTCCAGCGTCAGCGGCTCGTCGGAAAGACGGCGCGCCTCGAAGATGCGCTTTTCGCGGTCGTTGAGCACCGACATGGCGCTCGCCAGCATGCCGCGGCGGTTGTCGAGCTCGTCCTGCTCGATGAGCATGGTTTCCTGGCTGTCATGGTCGTCGACAAGCCAGTCCTGCCACTCGCCCGACTCGCCTTCGCTGGCGCGGATTGGCGCGTTCAGCGAAGCGTCGCCCGACAGGCGGCGGTTCATCGACACCACCTCGGCCTCGGAGACATTGAGACGGGTTGCGATCTCGGTGATGTGCTCGGGCTTCAGATCGCCATCGTCGAGCGCCTGGATCTTGCCCTTGACCTTGCGCAGGTTGAAGAACAGCCGCTTCTGATTGGCGGTTGTGCCCATCTTGACGAGCGACCACGACCGCAGGATGTACTCCTGGATCGAGGCCTTGATCCACCACATGGCATAGGTGGCGAGACGGAAGCCACGCTCTGGCTCGAATTTCTTGACGGCCTGCATCAGGCCGACATTGCCTTCCGAGATCACCTCGCCGATGGGCAGGCCATAACCACGGTAGCCCATGGCGATCTTGGCCACGAGACGCAGATGGCTGGTGACCAGCTTGTGGGCAGCCGAGGTGTCCTCATGCTCGTTGTACCGCTTGGCGAGCATGTACTCTTCCTGCGGCTGGAGCATCGGAAAGCGGCGGATTTCTTCCAGGTAGCGGCTGAGGCCGCCTTCGCCGGAGACGATACTAGGTAGTGACTGGGCCATAAAGCGCCCTCCCTCTTCACGAGAAATGCTCCCTGATCCTGGCGAGCATGTGGCGCGGCTGCCGAATGCACTGTCGCGCCATGGGTTTTATACAGGAACAAAACCGGAAAAGACACGATTTGTTCAACGCGAAACAGAGTGTCACGCCTAAGTGAACAATACGAGTCAGGTTTTCTGATCGACGATTCAGAGATTCCGAAAGCCGTCGACCAATTCCCCCATGTCGCGAGGCAAGGGAGCCTCGAACCGCATGATCAAATGGGAAGTAGGGTGGCGAAATGCAAGTAGCCTGGCGTGCAATGCCTGGCGCGGAAACGCCTTCACGGCTGATTTCAGCGGCTCAGGCAGCCGGTTCGACTTGGTGCGGAAGGCCTGGCCGTAGTCGGGGTCGCCCAGGACGGGATGGCCGATATGGGCCATGTGGACGCGGATCTGGTGGGTGCGGCCGGTTTCCAGCCGGCATTCGACCAGGCTGGCGGTGGCGAACTCCGCCTGCTCCGAACCAAAACGCTCCAGCACGGTGAAGTGGGTGATGGCRTGGCGGGCGTCGTCGCGGTGCTCAGGCACCACGGCGCGGCGGACGCGGTCTGAATGGCGGCCGAGCGGAGCGTCGATGGTGCCGGTCATGCGCTGGGGGAAGCCCCAGACGAGTGCATGATAGGCGCGTTCGAGGTCGCCGGTGCGGCCATGGTCGGCGAAGGCCTCGGACAGCGATTTGTGGGCGCGGTCGGTCTTGGCCACGACCATGACGCCTGACGTTTCCTTGTCGAGTCGATGGACGATGCCGGGCCGCTTGACCCCGCCGATGCCTGAGAGGCTGTCGCCGCAATGGTGGATCAGCGCGTTGACCAGCGTGCCGGTCCAATTGCCGGCACCTGGGTGGACGACGAGGCCGGCCGGCTTGTTGATGACGATCAGCTCGTCGTCTTCATAGAGGATGTCGAGCGCGATCGCCTCGCCCTCGGGTGCAGCCGGTTCGGGCTCCGGCATATCGATGGCGATCTTTTCGCCCGAAACCAGCTTACGCTTGGCTTCGTTGACGACATTGCCGGAAACGCGCACCGCGCCCTGCTTGATCAGCGCCTGGACCCGGCTGCGCGACAGATCGGGTGCAAGGCGACCGGCCAGCCACTGATCGAGCCGCAGACCTGCGGCATCGGAGTCGGCCTCGAGCACTATCAAAGTGCCTGTCGCTTCGCTATCTGATGCGCTCATCACAATTGTTCCGGAAGTTTTGCCATGTCTCGGCCCGCTATTGAAGAAGAAGACAAGCCGCTCGACCCGTCGGTTGAGCGCGTCCGCAGGAAACTCGTCCGCTTCTTCATCATCAATTTAGGGCTGTTGTTGGTCGCCCTTATGGCTGTCATTGGCGGCATTGTCTACAAATCGCGAACGGCTGAGCCTGCTGCCGCGATTGTGGGCGGTGAAATTCCCGTGGCCGCGGGTAGCCAGCTGAGCGGCGATATCGTTTTGYCCGCAGGCGCAAAGATCGTGTCGCAGTCGCTCTCCGGCAACCGCATCTCGATCGACGCGGAACTCGCCGACGGCAGCCACACGATCTATGTCTACGACATCGCCCAGCGTCGGCTGATCGGCCAGTTCGCGGTCAAAGCGCAGTGAGCGGGGCACAGTGAGCGAGTTGCCTGCCTCGGGGCGCAAGGTCGCCACGGTTTCGGTTGTCGTCGCCGACTACGACCAGGCGATCGCCTGGTATGTCGAAAAGCTCGGCTTCGTGCTTGACCAAGACGTCGATCTCGGCGGCGGCAAGCGCTGGGTGACGGTCGAGCCGGGCGGTGGGCAAGGTGCGAGGCTGCTGCTGGCCAAGGCGGACGGGGTGGCGCAGGCGGCAAGCATCGGCAACCAGACCGGGGGCCGCGTTTTTCTGTTCCTTGAGACCAACGATTTTGCCCGCGACCATGCGCTGATGCTTGAAAAGGGCGTCGAATTCCGCGAAGCGCCGCGCCACGAGGCCTATGGCACGGTCGCCGTATTCGCCGATCTCTGCGGTAATCTGTGGGATCTGCTCGAACCCAAGAAGTAATTGGCGCATTGCAATAATATCGCGGCCGAGGCTGTTGCTTTTTCGAAAACGCCAGCCTATATCGCCGATCTCGGCTGCGCCCATCGTCTAGCGGTCAGGACACCGCCCTCTCACGGCGGGAACAGGGGTTCGATTCCCCTTGGGCGTACCAACCAAATCAAGCGCTTGGCTGAGCCGCTGCAAAATCCATCAAATAACGGTCGTTCTGTACGCTGCCTGGCGGATCGCTAGACTCGCGGCTTGACGCTTTTCCAAGCCCCGCATTCAATCGCCGCCGGGCCCCAGGGGATGTGGCTATGGCGGTAGGCAATGCTAATAGGTATGCCGTCGTGGAAGAACGGCGGAATGACGCGAGGCGATATTGAGGGGCTTGGGGATGAAGAAGGTAGGGCTCCTGGCCGCTATGGCCATGCTCGCAGTTGCTGGCTGTACGACGCTGCCCGCCGAGTATGCAGCCACACTCTCGACCCAAGATGCAAAATGGCGGTCGCCGGAGTGCGAACAAATCCGCGCGGCGGCATTGAACTACGAGGCTGGAGAAAAGAAGACATTGAGCATACCGGCCAGTCTGTTGCTTGGCCCGTATGGGCTTGGTATCGCGCTGGCTGGAAAAGAGCATCAAGAAAAGAAACGAAAGCTACTCGCCCGCGATATGCATATGCGATGCTCAAGTCTGCCCCTTCCGAAAAGCCTGCAAATCAATCCTGACGCGTAAGGGTTGGGTCTCGGGGAACATTTAGAACGCGACCAGCTTTTGGCCTCACCCGCGCGGCGGCGGCCATGCGGCTCCCCAGGCTGACAGCGTGTCTTGCAGCCGGATTCATCGCAAGCGGTTCAGATCCGCGGCACGGCCGTCGATGATGGCTTCCATGGAAAAGAAGCCGGTTACCGTCGCCAGGTCGAAATTGGTGATGAGCTTCTGGTAAAAGGCGTCGTAGCCTGACATGCCCTTGGTCACCACCTTGATCAGGTAATCCCAGTCGCCGCCGATGCGGTAGAAGTCGATCACCTCGGGCAGGCGCTCGACATGCTTGCGGAAATTGTCGGCCCATTCCTTGGAATGATGGCGGGTGCGGATCATGACGAACACCGTCAGATCGTAGCCGAGCGCCGACAGATCGATGTCAGCGTGCGTTCCACGGATCAAGCCGCTTGTGTTGAGCCGCTGCAGGCGGCGCCAGCAGGCGTTCTGCGAAAGCCCGACACGCTCGGCCAGATCGCGCTGCGAAATCGCGCCGTCCTTTTGCAGGCACGACAGGATCTTGAGGTCAATTTCGTCGATCTTTTCCATCCCGGCGATCATATGACCCAAATTGACCGAAAAGTCGCGAGAAAACGATGAAGTTTCAACGGTGATATCCGATTAGAATCGCGCCCTGGTACCTTCCCGGGAGAGATTCGATGGAAACCGTGTGCTCCGACAAGTCTGGCGGCACTGGCCTGCTGCAGAAATTCAGGCAAGGCCTGGCGGCCGGCGATGTGGTTTCACAGCTGCGCGAAGGCCTCGTCGGCAAGGGCGCGAAAGTCGACGGTCCGTTCGGTCCCAAGGCCATGGTCTATGCGGATTATGTCGCTTYGGGGCGAGCGCTAATGCAGATCGAGCGCTTCGTTCTCGAGGAGGTTCTCCCTTACTACGCCAACAGCCATACCGAGGCGTCCTATTGCGGCGGCATGATGACCCGCCTGCGCCGCGAGGCGCGGGCGGCGATTGCCGATTGCTGCGGCGCGAGCGACAAGCACGCCGTCATCTTTGCCGGCTCGGGTGCTACGGCCGGCATCAACCGGCTGGTCAAGCTTCTGGGCGTGACTGATGCTGTCGCTGCTGGCAAGCGCGTCCGCGTCGTCATCGGCCCCTACGAGCATCATTCGAACATCCTGCCCTGGCGCGAAAGCGGGGCAGAAGTCATCGAGATCGCGGAATGTGCCAACGGCGGGCCCGATCGCACCGCACTGGATGACGTGCTGCAAAGGGGCGCCGACCTTACCGTCTGTGCGTTCTCGGCCGCCTCCAATGTCACCGGAATCATCACCGATGTCGCTGCAGTCACCAGGCTAGTGAAGGCGGCGGGCGCGAAAATGGTCTGGGACTATGCCGGTGCCGGGCCCTACATGCCGATCGCCATGTCGCCCGAAAGTGACGCCGACATCGACGCGGTGGTGATCTCGCCGCACAAGTTTTTGGGCGGCCCGGGTGCCTCGGGCGTGCTGATCGTGCGCCGCGACGCGGTCGTGACGGACAAGCCGTCCTGGCCCGGCGGCGGCACCGTCAAGTTCGTGTCGCCGACCAGTCACGACTACAGCACCAGCCTGGAGGCTCGGGAGGAAGCGGGTACCCCCAACGTGGTGGGCGACATTCGTGCCGCCCTTGCCTTCCTGGTCAAGGAAGCGCTCGGCGCGGACGCGATGCAGGCCCGCAATGCCGAATTGACCCAGTGCGCCATGGCCGCATGGGAGGGAGTTGAAAACATCGAATTGCTCGGCGCGCTGTCGCCGCAAAGGCTGCCGATCTTTTCGTTCCGCGTGAAGGACGGCAGGGGCGGCTATGTCCACCAGCAGCTCGTCACCCGCATGCTGAGCGATCGCTTCGGCATCCAGGCGCGCGGCGGCTGCGCTTGTGCCGGACCTTATGTGCATCGGCTCTTGTCGATCGGCGAAGCGGAATCGCAGCGCATGCGCGAAGCGATCCTTGCCGGCGACGAGATCAGCAAGCCTGGATTCATCAGGCTCAATTTCAGCGTGCTGTTGCCGGAAGAGAAAGTGCAGTTCATCCTCGATGCGGTGAGGCAGCTGGCAGGGGACGCGATGCAATACCAATCACGCTATGATTTTGATGCCAGTCGCGCGATCTTTTACCCGCGCAATGTCGAAATGGCGGAGGCTTGAGAGATGGCAAGACCCGATATCGCCGCCTTCTTCGATCCGCGCACCTGGTCGGTGCAATATGTCGTTTCCGACCCGCGAACCAGGCAATGCGCAATCATCGATCCGGTTCTCGATTTCGACGAGAAGTCGGGTGCGACGGCGACGACCAATGCCGACCGGCTGCTCGATTTCGTTCGTGCGCAGGACCTCGAAGTGCAGTGGATTCTCGACACGCACCCGCATGCCGACCATTTCTCGGCCGCTTCTTATCTGAAGGCCAAGACCGGCGCGCCGACGGCGATCGGAGCGCGCATCGTCGATGTGCAGAAGCTTTGGGCCGGCATCTACAACTGGCCGAGCCTGCGCACCGACGGCTCGCAATGGGATCGGCTGTTCGACAAGGGCGATACGTTTGAGATCGGGGGCATCAAGGCAGGCGTGATGTTTTCGCCCGGCCATACGCTGGCTTCGGTGACTTATGTCGTGGGTGACGCAGCCTTCGTGCACGATACCGTCTTCATGCCGGACAGCGGCACGGCGCGCACGGATTTCCCCGGCGGCAGCGCCAATGCGTTGTGGGCGACGATCCAGGACATTGTGGCGCTGCCGGACGACACGCGCATTTTCGTCGGCCATGACTACCAGCCGGGTGGCCGCGAGCCGCGCTGGGAGAGCACGGTTGCCGCCCAGAAAAACCAGAACATCCACCTGACGCGTTATGAACGCGAAGAAGACTTCGTAGCGTTCCGCAACGAGCGCGACAGCACCTTGCCGATGCCCAAGCTGATCCTGCATGCGTTGCAGATCAACATCAATGGCGGCAGGCTTCCCGAACCGGAAGCCAACGGCAAGCGCTATTTGAAATTCCCGCTCGATGCGCTCAACGGAGCTGCCTGGGGTTAGGCTTGCGGTGGCGATGGCGACAGATCGTCCATCGCCGGGGCCTGCCCTTGAACCGGTGATCCCCCTCTCGTAGCTTCGCCGGACTCATTCCCGCGTTGCCGCAAGGCCTTTGCCTTTCGCGCCGGCGGGTTGGATTTGGAGATGCTGCTCATGATGACCGGACCGATCTGCAAGGCTGCGCGCGCGATTGTTGAAATCACGCGGGCGAAACTGGCGACGGCGTCGAATGTGGACGAGCTGGTCATCGAGGCGTTCGAAAGACAGATCTCGATACCCGCCGACGATACAATCCTTGCGCTCCAATCGGCGCTGGAGCGGCTCGGAGCTGTGTTCATTCCGGAGGAAGGCGCCAACGGCGCTGGCGTCCGGCTCAAGTTCAGCCGTTCGGTGACCCGGCGCCTGTCGACGCTGGAAGGCGAAGGTGGCCCTGTGGCGAGCGACGACGTTCCCTGACAGCAGCGAGCGCGCCGCCAGTAATCAGCGGCGCTTCGCTTTGGCTGCTTTTGCCTTTTGCTCTTCGGCAACTTCCTCGGCGCGGAGCCTGGTGACGCGTTCGATCAGTTTCACCGGCACGGGTTCGGCGAGCGGAAACCGCAGCGTGCCCTTGCCGGCGACATAGGGCATGATCTCGTCCTTGAGCGTTGCGACGAGATGAGCGGAGGCGGGGTGGAGCGAATAGTGCTCTTTCCAGCCGGAGAAATAGATCACCTGGGCCCCATCCAGCTTGTAGGCAGGGATCTGGTAGGAGATGACTTCCTCGGCGCCTGGCAGGACGTCGCGGATGATGGCGCGGACTTTTTCCAGCGTGTCCCGCGAGGTTTCCGGTTGGGCCGCGATGTATTCATCGACGGAACTGAAGTCGGACTTAGCCATGGCGTCCTCTAAAGCTCAGGGATTTGTCGCCGCCGGCAGAGCCCGTGAAAACTCGACGCCGTCGATGATGAAGAGTTGAGGAGCGGGCGCGGCGGCGACGCGTTCGATGCCGTCATCACACGAAAACACCGGCCAGCCGGTGTCCGTGCACAAGATGTCGACGAACCAGTTGCCGAGCTGGTTGGTCATGCTGATCCGCAAGGCGCCGTCGCGCAGACGGCGGACATGCGAGCCGTTCGCCGCCGTCCAGGTCCAGGGTCCGCCAAGTGGGGGGCGTGCAAACAGGATGAAGGGATAGACCTGTTGCGGCAAGCCCTCATACTCCGCAGCGTTGCGATAGCGCATCATCGCGGTGGCGTAATTGGCGGCAATAGCGGGCCAAGGTGCATAGAGCGCCGCCATGCCGTGCTGATGCGGATCGGTGAGCATCTGACGGCCATGAGTCGCTTCGCCCCGGGCCGCCGATGACGCGGCGAGGATGACGATTATCGTGGCAACCAGCGTAGCGAGACGTTGCGTCATATGCCCGGATTGGATCGACCTGCCGGGTGACATTGTCGTCGCTCAACAGCGCAGGATCAATGGGCGGATGAAAATCCGCATGCCAGATCGCAGAAAAAGTCGAGGATTTAGGCGAAAACACCCCATCCGGGCGTCAGAGGCGCTCGAATATCAGGGGGAATCCATGTGAAATACATCATACACACCCGAAAGCGCCGCGMTTTCGGGTGTCGATGTGCCACCGCATTTTGCGTGAAGTTCTGGCAGCCTGAAGTTCAGGCGGCGTTTCTCGTCCGAAGCCGCGGTATGCTGGCCAGCAGCAGATCCTTGTCGCGCACGCCGCCACGGTAGAGCTTGAGAAGAGTCCTCGCTATTTCGCTTGCCCACACCGAGCTGGGGTCTTCGCCGCGTTCGAGGCAAATCTGGTCAAACACGCGCTGAAGAAGCGCGAGATCCTTGGGATAAATCGGGGAGTTCGGCTGGGTGAAAAGTACGTGCTCCATAGTCTTCTCCCATATGGGGCTTGTCTTTTGACATCTTGCTGCTGAGTTTTTGCCTGCTGGTTGTCGTGGTCAGCCAAGCTGACCGAAGTGGATGCTTAAACCCTGACTATGCCTGCCGACATAGAATGGGGATAGAGTTCAGCATCATTAGAAGTACCTGGCGCAGGCGATAGCATCGACATGCCTCCTCGAGGCAAAGATTGCATGCTGGCGTGGTTCATTTCAKGGCGGAAATTTTGCTCTACAACCCACGTCATGTCGAGTCACCCTGGGTTGTATCGGAGTTGCGAGGCGGCCCAACCAAGTTCGGCGAAAAAGCCCGCTGCGAGGGGCTGCGGCGGGCCTTTCCGGAGCGTGGCTGAAAGGAAAAGACCACACTCGATTGCGCGTTTGCGCCTGAAACTGAACTCGCAAACAAGTGTCGCGGTTCCACCCTGGCGAACGATGGGCGCTGCCGCCGCGATCACGAATTATGAAAGGGGGGAACCGATCCGTGGCGGGGACATTGAGCCACGTTGCCGCCACTTGCGGCCAAAGGAGGCCACGTTCAAAGGAGGAAAGTATGTCACACAAGCTCATGGCAGCTTTGATTCTGTCGATAGGTCTTTCCACTGCGGCTTTGGCACAGACAACAGGTTCGATCCAAAGGGCGCCTGACCGGGCGACTCAGTCGATCGGAGAGGCTCAATATCCTGGCAATGTAGCTGGTACWATGAACTTCGGCGCTGACATGAGGGCTCATTGGCAGTCGCTTAGCCCTCTACAGCAGGCGCAAGTGAAGAACGATTGCGCATTGCAGACTTCAGGCGGAACAGGCGGGAACCAGCGGCTCAATCTGGCCGCACCTTTGGCCGGAACTTCCCGCATATGCTCCTGGGTCAACACCCTATAAGCACGACTGTTGCTTTGATTGACGCAAATCGGCTCCGCTCATGCATACCGGAGCGGAGCTTGTGTTGGTGACGCCTAGTGGAATTGCGCTGTGATGATTGTCACTTGCCTTTACCAATTGTTCACCAAACGACCGCACCATTGACACGCGCAATGTATCGAGTGCGCGTCTTTGGCAACGCCCGGCGGGCTGCACACCCTTCTGCCCGCCGGTGTCTGCCGGACTATCCCGGCCTTTCCAACAACTCCGGCATGACTTAGCCTGACGCGGACCGTCCGGCATGAGGCGGCTGAATGACGGCCGACAGGCCACAGATCGCAAGAAGGGCATGAACGCTTGGCTGAAATGACCATCATCGTCGAATTCGAGACACTGGATGGGGCGGAGGAGCAGTTCCTCGACCTGATCTCGGAACATGCGCGTGCGACCTTGCAGGAGGAGCCGGGCTGCCTGCGCTTCGAGGTGATCAAGCCGGTGGAGCGCGACGGCAGCGCGATCGCCAACAAGGTGATGGTCAACGAGCTTTATGCCGATGAAGCAGCCGTTGCAGCGCATGAACGCAACCCGCGCATGTCGGATGTGCAGGCGGCACTTTCGCCTTTGCTCAAGTCGCGCCGGCTGATCCTGGCCAAGTCGCTTGGCCTGGTGGACCCCAATGGCGGCATGCGCCCCGAAGAGCTCAATGCCGCCAACGACGACTAGGGGGCGTAAGCCTCGGCGCGGTCGGCCTGCAGCGCTGACCCACTTGCGCCTTCGGTGATGCACTCGAATGCGTTCCGTTGCGGCTCTCGAAATTCACTATTTTTCAGCTTGGCCTGAGCTGAAACTGCGCACGTGCTGAAGTGCGGCGTTAAGGTTAGTCAATCGTTAATGCTTCTGCGGCAAGGTTGGCAGCGGCGGTCTGCGGGGGAGCAGCATCGCCCTTGCATGCAGGGCTGACGGATGCGGAAAATTCTGGGGTCGTCGGACGTCAACGATCCGACCGGCGAGCCGGCCAATGGCCAGGCGGTGACGATCGAGGCTCGCAACGGTCGGGCCTTGGACGACGTAAATTTGCCTTATGCCGATCTCGAACGGACGATCGATTCGATGAATATGGGCGTGGTGCTGGTCGACGCCGGGCTCAGCGTGCTGTTCCTTAACCAGGCTTTCTACGAGATATGGAAGGTCACCGTCGATCAGGTCGCCGCCGGCTGCCCGTTCAGGACGCTGATGGACGTCAACCGCCACAATGGCGTCTACGCCATCGCCGATGACGAGTGGGAAGGCTATGTCGCCTCGCGCGAAGCCGAGATTCTGGCCGGCGACGTTGCGCCGCGCGAGTTCCGCCGCGCCGACGGCTGCACCATCATCTATTCGGTGACGGCACTTTCGGGCGGCAAGCGGCTGGTTTCCTACTACGACGTCAGCGCGATGAAGCAGCGCGAGGTCGAAGCCGTCGAGGCGCGCCACCGCTTGGCGGAGGTGCTCGAATCGCTGCCGGCGGGCGTTGTCATCTACGACCGCGACGACCGTTTCGTGCTCGCCAACCGCAAGCTCAAGAACGCGTTGCCAGCGCTCGGCGATGTCATGACCGAAGGCAGCTCGCTGCGCGACAGCCTGGTTGTGGCGCAGCGCTCAGGTTATTACCGCGACACCGGCGACGCCGAGCTCGATGCCCTTTACGATGCCGATCCGGAAGCCTGGGTCGAGGGCATGATCGGGCACTATCACACCAGCCAGGCGGTGCGGGAGCGGCGCAATCCCGACGGACGCTGGTATCAGGTGTTCGACCAGCGGCTCGCCGACGGTACTTTCATCGGCGTGCGTGTCGACATCACCGAGCTCAAGCTGCGCGAACGCGCGCTTCAGGAAAGCATGCGCGAAAACGAGGTTTTCCGCAGCCTCATCGACAATGTGCCGGTGTCTATCTACGCCAAGCATGACGATCTCAGACTAATGTATGTCAACCAGGGCTGGTGCGAGCTGACCGGCTATTCCAAGCAGGAAGCGATCGGCAAGACCGATTTGGAGATCTTCGGCCCCGAAGGCGAGCCATTCATGGAGGCCGACCGAGAGGTCATGCGGCGCGGCACGACCGTGGAGATCGAAGAGACGGCCACATGTGCCGACGGCATCGTGCGTCATCAGTTCGCCCGCAAGGGCGCGATGGTGGCGTCGGATGGCTCGCTCTACCTGATCGGTTCGACGACCAACATCACCGAACTGAAGCAGCGCGAGGCCGAGCTTGAGGAGGCACAGCGCCGGGCAGTGTTGGCCGACCGCGCCAAGTCGGAATTCCTTGCCAATATGAGCCACGAAATCCGCACGCCGATGAATGGCGTGCTCGGCATGGCGGAGCTTCTGGCGAAGTCCGATCTCGATCCGAAGCAGAGGACCTTCACCGACATCATTGTCAAGTCAGGCAATGCGCTGTTGACGATCATCAACGACATCCTCGATTTCTCGAAGATCGATGCCGGCCAGCTGGTGCTCGATCCGACCCCGTTCAACCTCTCGGAGGCGATCGAGGACGTAGCCACATTGATGTCCACGCGCGCCAAGGAAAAGGACCTGGAGTTGATCGTGCGCATGCAGCCCGATCTCAGGCACCTCTATGTCGGCGATGTCGGACGCATCAGGCAGATCATCACCAATTTGCTCGGCAATGCGGTGAAGTTCACCGATTCGGGCCACGTGCTGGTCGATGTGACGGGCCGCAGTGATAGCGAGCGGACCAAGCTGCATGTCGCTGTGACCGACACCGGCATCGGCATTCCCGAAGCAAAGCTCAAGCTGGTGTTCGAAAAGTTCAGCCAGGTCGATGCGTCCTCCACCCGCCGTCACGAAGGCACAGGCCTCGGCCTCGCCATCACCTCGCGGCTCGTCGACATGATGGGCGGCGAGATCGGGGTGGAAAGCGGCGAGGGCGCAGGCTCGACCTTCTGGTTCACGCTGACGTTGCCCAATGCCGGACGGCTGGAGACAAGGCCGGCGGCGCTGATCGATGTGACGGGCGCGCGCGTGCTGATCGTCGACGACAACGCCGTCAACCGCACGATCCTGACCGAGCAGATGCTGTCGTGGGGTTTCGATTCCTGTGCCGCAGAGAGCGGTGCGGAAGGGTATCGTGTGCTGAGCGCTGCGCACGCGCTGGGGGTCAAGGTCGACTGCGTCGTGCTCGATTACCAGATGCCGGGCATGACCGGTGCCGAGATGGCGCGGCTGGTGCGCCAGACACCAGGCTTGGCTGAGACGCCGATCGTCATGCTGACTTCGGTCGACCAGTCGCTGTCGGGTCCCGGATATCGCGACCTTGCGATTGATGCCCAGCTGATCAAGCCGGCGCGCTCGTCGGCTCTACTGGAGGCGCTGGTCGCAACGATCCAGCGGCAACGCACGCCCAACCTCACGCCAGTGCAGGCAGCCGAGGCGATAATGCCGGCTAAGAATGCGAATAACCCGGCGCCCAACGTCACGCGGCTGCGTGGTGGTCAGCGGCCGGCAGGCGAGGGMGGGCTCGACATTCTCGTTGCCGAAGACAACGAAGTGAACCAGATGGTTTTCAGCCAGATACTGGCCGAGACCGAACTGAGCTTCGAGATTGTCGGCAACGGCCGACGGGCTGTGGCCGCTTATGGCGAACGTCGGCCGCGGATGATCCTGATGGATGTGTCGATGCCCGAAATGAACGGGCTCGAAGCAACAGGCGAAATCCGCAAGCTTGAACGTGGCACCGGCACGCGCGTGCCGATCATCGGCGTCACCGCGCATGCGCTCAAGGGCGACAAGGACCGCTGTCTCGAGGCCGGCATGGACGACTACCTGCCCAAGCCGATCAGCCCTCGCGCCTTGCTCGAAAAGATCGAGCGCTGGTCATGGCATGATGATGGGCGCCGTGACGCGATCTAGATTCGGACGATGCTAGCCTGACTGAATCTTCCGCACGCGCCAGGTCAGCGTTCGAAGACTGTGGAAATGTGACAAGCCCAAGCGACAAAGGCCAGCCTGCCGTTGGGGTAGGCGGCTTGCTTTCGCGTCTCGTCTGTTGTTTGCCTCGCGCCGGCAAAGGATCGAGGAAACGACCCCTTGGCCGCTCTGCACAGCGACCGTTACAAGGGTGACACGAAACTGTCATGCAACTGTAATAGAGGGGGGCTATTGGCTCACCGGGCGCCGATGAAAGGCGTCATGCGAGATACTCCACAGGAGCAGGCCCCAATGAAAAAAGCTCTTCTCACTGCGTCGGCTGCTGCCTTCGCGATCGCTGCCTCGGTAGGCTATGCCTCGGCACGCGACCAGGTCCAGGTTGCCGGTTCTTCGACCGTTCTGCCTTATGCAAAGATCGTTGCCGAGCACTTCGGTGAAACCTTCACCAACTTCAAGACCCCAGTGGTCGAGTCCGGCGGCAGCGGCGCCGGCATCAAGGAATTCTGCAAGGGCGTCGGCGAAAACACCATCGACATCGCCAACTCCTCGCGCCCGATCAAGAAGGACGAAATCCAGTCCTGCGTCGACGCTGGCGTCAAGGACATCCAGGAAGTGAAGATCGGCTATGACGGCATCGTCTTCGCGACCGACGTCAAGGGCCCGGACTGGGCGCTGACCCCTGAAGACGTCTACAAGGCGCTCGCCGCCAAGGTTGTCGTGGACGGCAAGCTGATCGCCAATCCGAACACCAAGTGGAACCAGGTCAACCCGAACCTGCCCGACTGGGACATCGCGGCCTACATTCCGGGCGAAAAGCACGGCACTCGCGAAGTGTTCGAAGAGAAGCTTTTGATCGCCGGCTGCAAGAAGCTCGGCGGCGTTGAAGCCGGCAAGGCTTCGGGCCTCGACGACAAGGCTGCCGAAGCAGCCTGCAAGGCAGTGCGCAAGGACGGCAAGGCAGTCGACATCGAYGGCGACTACTCGGAGACGCTTGCTCGCATCGACTCCAACAAGACCGGCGTCGGCGTGTTCGGCCTGGCCTTCTATGAAAACAACGCCGACAAGCTGAAGGTCGCTACCGTCGGCGGCATTGTGCCTTCGGTCGAGACCATCTCCTCTGGCGAGTATCCGGTGTCGCGTCCGCTGTTCTTCTACGTCAAGAAGGCACATCTCGGCGTCATTCCAGGCCTGAAGGAATATGTCGAGTTCTTCCTCGACGACCAGATGGTCGGTCCGGAAAGCCCGCTTGCCGACTACGGCCTGGTTGCCGCTCCGGACGCAGAGCGCGCTGCCCAGCGCGAAGCCTTCGGCGCCGGCAAGACCATGTAATATCGATCTGCCGTGGGGCGGGGGAAAAACCTCCGCCCCATGGAATATTCCGCCGGCTGTTCCGTTCGGCACAATATCTGAATTCACCGAGGCCGGCCCATGTCTTTCCTGCTCGTCTTCGCCATCGTACTCGCAATAGGATTGGTTGCCTTCGTGGTCGGCCGACAAAGGGCGCGTGCGCAAGATGACGGAACGGTCAAGCCGCACTCGCGTGCGCACTACCATGGCTGGTGGGCGTTTCTGACGGGCGTCGTTCCAGCCGTATTGTTTCTCGCAGCCTGGGATACCGGCGCGAGTGCCTACCTCAACAGTCATATCCATTCCGCTCTGCCGGCCGAAGTGGCCGACGGCACCGTCGCCCATGAAGATCTCGCCGCCGGCCTGGTCAAGAGCCTGGCCAATGGCCTGCGCCGGCTCGATAGCCAAACACTTGCTGCGCTGCCGGCCAGCTTTGCCGAATTGCAGCCGCTGCTCGCCGTAAAGGGCGTGGCGCTGGCGCCCGACACGCAAGACTACATGATCCCGATCGCGACCGAGGCCAACCGCGTCTCCGACCGCCTCGACATGATCGCCGCCGTCGTTTCGATCGGCCTTGCGCTGTTCGGTACCGGCTTCGGACTCAGTCGCGTCAGCCCGCGTGCCCGGGCGCGCAACAATGTCGAGAAGGTGATGCTGTGGAGCTTGCTTGGCGCCTCGACGCTCGCCATCCTGACGACCATCGGCATCGTGTTGTCGATGCTGTTCCAGACCATCGCCTTCTTCGAAAAAATCCCGCTGACGAACTTCTTCTTTGGTACCGTGTGGGATCCCCGCTTCGCCGCTGCCGGTTCGGGTGGCGCCGAGGGCCAGTTCGGCCTGATCCCGCTGCTTGCAGGCACGCTCTACATCGCCTTCGTCGCGCTGCTGGTGGCCGTGCCTGTTGGCCTGATGTCGGCGGTCTACATGTCGGAATATGCGGCCCCCAAGGTGCGCGCGGTGGTCAAGCCGGCACTTGAGCTGCTCGCCGGCATCCCGACCATCGTCTACGGTATCTTCGCGCTGGTCACGCTCGGGCCCTTCCTGCGCGACATCAGCGCAGCACTGACCGGCGGCACACCGTTCATCCAGGCGCAGAGCATCCTGACCGCCGGCCTTGTGATGGGCGTGATGCTGATCCCCGTCGTGTCATCGCTTTCCGACGACATCATCACCGCGGTACCGCGTTCCATGCGCGACGGTTCGCTCGGGCTTGGCGCCACGCGCTCCGAAACCATCAAGCGCGTCATTCTCCCCGCCGCCTTGCCCGGCATCGTCGGTGCCATCCTGCTCACGGCGTCGCGCGCTATTGGCGAAACGATGATCGTGGTGCTGGCGGCTGGCGTTGCCGCCAACCTGACGCTCAATCCGTTCGAGGCGATGACCACCATCACCGTCAAGATCGTCAACCAGCTGACCGGCGACCTTGAGTTCAATACGCCGCAGACGCTTGTGGCCTTCGCGCTCGGCATCACGCTGTTCGCACTGACCCTGGTGATGAACATCGTTGCGCTTTACATCGTCCGGAAGTACCGGGAGCAGTACGAATGACCGATATTTCGCTCGACACGCTGGCCACGTCAGCACCCCGTCCGCGCCGCGACATCGGCATCAAGAAACGCTACGCCGCCGAGCGCCGGTTCCGCCTCTATGGCGTGCTGGCCATTGCTGTCGGCCTGGCGTTCCTTGGGGTCATGCTGACCTCGATCGTCTCCAAGGGCTACACCGCCTTCTGGCAGACAACGGTGACGCTGCCGATCCATTTCGACGAAAAGATCATCGACCCGAGCAACAAGCGGGCGACCGATCCGAACGTGCTGATCATGGCGAACTATCCCAAACTCGCCGAGGCAGCGCTGATCGAAAAGCTCGGCATCGACCCGAACGACAAGGCCGAGGTGCGCAAGCTCAAGGGCTTCTTGTCCGACAGCTCGCGTGTCCAGCTCAGGGCCATTGTTGCGGCGGACCCGTCGGTCATCGGCACCACGCGCAATGTCGATATTCTTGCCGCCGCCAATCTCGACTCGGCCTTCAAGGGCCAGATCGATCTCGACGTGCCGGAAAGCCGCCGCAAGGTGTCGGACCAGCAGGTCGAGTGGATGAACAAGCTCAAGGCCGAAGGCGTGATGGCCGAGCACTTCAACACCGGGCTGTTCAGCTATGGCGCGTCGAGCCGGCCGGAAACGTCAGGCGTCGGCGTCGCCCTCATCGGCTCGGTCTACATGATGGGGATTGTGCTGCTGCTGGCGCTGCCGATCGGTGTTGCCGCCTCGATCTACCTTGAGGAGTTCGCCAAGAAGAGCCGCTTCACCGACATCATCGAGGTCAACATCAACAACCTCGCCGCCGTGCCGTCGATCGTCTTCGGGCTGCTCGGTCTTGCGGTGTTCATCAATTTCCTTGGCCTGCCACGATCGGCATCCTTCGTCGGCGGCCTGGTGCTGACGCTGATGACGCTGCCGACGATCATCATCGCGACGCGTGCGGCACTCGCCGCCGTGCCGCCGTCGATCCGTTCGGCGGCCCTTGGCCTTGGTGCTTCGAAGATGCAGATGGTGTTCCATCACATCCTGCCGCTGGCAGCCCCCGGCATCCTGACCGGCACGATCATTGGGCTGGCCCGCGCGCTCGGCGAGACGGCGCCGCTTCTGCTGATTGGCATGGTCGCCTTCGTCGCCGACTATCCCACGACGCCATTCGATCCGGCGACGGCCTTGCCGGTGCAGATTTACATGTGGGCGAACGAGGCCGAACGCGCCTTTGTCGAGCGCATGTCGGGCGCCATCATCATCCTTCTGATCTTCCTCATGGCCATGAACATCGTCGCTATCGTCCTGCGCCGCCGCTTCGAGCGCCGCTGGTAGGGCATGGACAAGGAGTATCCTGCTATGAACATCATGACCGAGAAAAAACTCGAAGACGCGGTAAATGCCGAGATGAACAGACCCAACGAAATCATCAAGATGCGCGGCGACCAGGTCACTGTGCACTATGGCGACAAGCAGGCGCTGTTCGGGGTCAATCTCGACGTCCGCCAGAACCAGGTGACGGCGCTGATCGGCCCTTCGGGCTGTGGCAAGTCGACCTTCCTGCGTTGCCTCAACCGCATGAACGACAC
>NZ_JBFUIP010000052.1:0-25000 GCF_056401815.1 Aminobacter sp. P4_D5
GGTCTATGCCGACCTGCAGGAGCGGCTGCGAGAATGGTTCGGCACCGAAGAGGTCGTCTACATGATCTCCGGCTACACCAGCCCGCTGGTGTTGCTGCAGGGCCTGCGCGACGATTTCGACCTCATCTTCATCGACGCTGCGACCCACTACAGCACCCGCGATGCGATCCCGACGCTGGGCAAGCCGGTGCACGAATTCCGTCATGCCGATGCCGGCGATCTCGCCGAGCAATTGTCGCGTCATGTCTTGCCGAAACAGCGGCCGGCGGTGCTGACCGACGGGGTGTTTCCGTCCTCCGGCAGGCTTGCGCCGCTCAACGACTTCAGGCAGGCGATGGCGCCTTATGAGGGCGCGCTTTTGTGCATCGACGATTCCCATGGCGTCGGCGTGCTGGGCGAAACCGGGCGCGGGTCGTTGCAGCATGCCGGGCTCGAAGGCGAGGGCAATTTCTTTGCCGGCACGATGAGCAAGGCGTTCGGCGCGCTCGGCGGCGTTGTGCCCGGCGACGCGGCACTTGCCAAAAAGATCACGCAAAACGCCATGATCATGCGCGGCGCTTCGCCAGCACCACCAGGCCTTGCCGCTGCGGCTGCTGCTTCGTTGCGTGTGCTGCAGACGACCGACAAGCGGGCCAATCTGGCGCGCAATGTCCGCCATATGCGCAGCGGACTGCGTGGTCTGGGCTTCGAGGTTGCCGATACGCCGGTGCCGATCGTCACCATCAAGGGCGTCACGGACCTGGAGCGGATGCGCGATCGCCTCGCCGAGCGCGACATCATCGTCAGGGTCCAGCAGCCGGGCGGCTATTCCGATGCGTCCGACGTGCCGACCATGCGGCTCGCGGTGTTTTCCGAGCATTCTCCAATCCAGATCGACAGGCTTTTGTCGTCGATGTCCGAGCTTCTGTAAAAACCGTAGGGAACGATCATGAAAGTTTTCATCAGCGCCGATATCGAAGGCACCGCTGGCATCACTGTCTGGGACGAGGCCAGGAAGGGGCACGCGGCATATGAAGAGTTCCGCGAATACATGACCGACGAGCTGGTGGCGGCCTGTGAGGGCGCCAAGGCTGCCGGCGCCAAGGAAGTGGTGGTCAAGGACGCGCACTCCACCGGGCGCAACCTCATCCTGTCGAAGCTGCCGGCCTTTGTCAGCATCATCAGGGACTGGAGCGGTCACCCCGACATCATGATGTTCGGCATCGACAAGAGCTTTTCGGCCGCACTCTACACCGGCTACCACAACAAGGCAGGCACTGACACCAACCCGCTGGCGCATACGCTGACCGGCACGGTTTCGCGCCTTTTGATCAATGGCGAGGTAGCGTCGGAATTCACGCTGAATGCCCTTTGTGCCGCGCGCTACGGTGTACCGTCGGCGTTTCTTTCAGGCGATGCAGGCATGTGTGCCGAAGCCAAGGCGATCGTGTCTGGCATCGGCACCGTTGCCACCAGCGAAGGCTTTGGCCCAGCGACCCGGTCGCTGACGCCGAAGGCCTCGGTGGYCGCCATTCGCGAAGGCGTGGAAAAGGCGCTGTCGGGCGATCTGAAGGGCTGCCTTCCCAAGCTCGCCGACCGCTTCGAACTGGTCGTCGAATACACCAATCCGACCGAGGCCTATCGCGGCAGCTGGTATCCCGGCGTCGAGCATGTCGCTGCGCGCACGCTGCGTTTCACGGCGAGTGACTTCTTCGAAATCCAGCGCGCGATCCGGTTCATCGTTTAGGCACTACCAAGGGCGAGCCGGAGCTTGGTCAGTTGGATGCCTTGGCTTCCGACACCAGCACCGGGTCGCTGCGGTAGCGGTCGGGGAAGAGGCGCCTGAGGTTCTCGATCTTCGGCAGGTCGTTATAGACGATGTAGGGGTAGGTCGGGTTCAGGGCCAGAAAGTCCTGATGATAGGCCTCGGCCGGATAGAAGGCGCGGCCGGGCTCGATGCTGGTCGCGATGGCCGCGTCGTAGATCCTGGCCTGGTTGAGTTGGGCGATATAGGCCTTGGCGATTTTCGCCTGCTCGGCATTGGCCGGGAAGATCGTTGAACGATATTGCGTGCCGGTATCAGGACCCTGGCGGTTCAATTCGGTTGGATCGTGGGCGACCGAGAAATAGATCTGCAGGATCCGGCCATAGCTGATCTTGTGCGGGTCGAAGATGATCTTCACCGACTCCGCATGGCCGGTCGAGCCGGTACTGACCGTGTTGTATTGCGCGGTGTTGCTGTCGCCGCCGGAGTAGCCCGAGACGGCATCCTTGACACCTGAGACATGCTGGAAGACGCCTTGCACCCCCCAGAAGCAGCCGCCTGCCACTACCGCCACCTCCAAACCGCCTYGCGCCGGTTCGTCGAGTGCTGGCGCCGGGATTTTTATCCCTTCCTGGGCAGCGCTTGGTGCTGCGGCAAAAGCCCAAGCGCCGACTGCAGCGGCAGCTGTTGAAAGCCAAAATGCCTTGCGGTGCCAGGTGGTGATCTTCGCGTTTGAAAGTGCCTTGGTCATCGGTGTTCTCCCTATGCCGGGCCGTTGCACAAGATACGAAGGCAGGAGCGGATTTGTTACAAGGAATAAGGCAGGTCACGCGCAAGTGAATGCGCCTCAAAATCAAGCGGCCCCTGCCCCTGCCTTGCGGTGAAGCAGGGGCCGCCCGTTCGTATGCGTTGTGGCTATTTTGCTGGCTTGATGGCTGTCACGACGGTCTTGCCAGCCGTATCCGTCGCAAGGCTGATCAGGACCTTCTCGCCGGCCTTCAGCGTCTCCGCTTCGATGCCTTCAGGCAGTGTCAGAGTCTGACCGCTGTTCAGGACAACCGCGTCCTTTGCCTTGTCGACGCTCTTGATCGTGGCGCTCATCTCCTTGGCGAATGCACCGGTGGGCGCGACGGTCAGAATCGCTGCGGCAATGACAAACTTCTTCATGCTTCACTCCTGTTTCGTCTCGCCAGGCTGGCTGAGACAGGAGCGACAGTGGCAGGCGGATATTGCCGCGACATCGCCTGCGCATTACGAATTGGTAGGCCAAAGGCCATTTTCCGAACACCGTGACGCCTACAAAAAGGCCGACCGCCGGACAAGCCATGCGGTCGGCCTGAAGCGCACTTGTTCGGCTCAGTTCGGCTTGCGGTGACGCGGATAGCTGCCGGCGTCGGGCGCGTTGGCGAAGCTCTGCAAGGTCTGTCCGCCATCGATCAGCCAGTCGACACCGGTGATGTGGCGCGCTTCGTCGGAGGCGAGGAAGGCGACGGCCGCCGCCACGTCCTCGGGCTGGCCGATGCGGCGCAGCGGGATGCGGTCGGCAAAGCGCTGGATGCCGGCGGCATAGGCCTCGCGGTCGTTTGACGGCACGCCAAGCGTTGTTTCGATGACACCAGGGCAGATGGCGTTGACGCGGATGCCGTAAGCGGCGGCGTCGAGCGCTGCGACACGGGTCAGGCCAACGACGCCATGCTTGGTTGAGGCATAACCGGCGCCACCCGACAGCACGTCCCAGCCGGCCATCGACGAGCCCATATTGACGATCGAGCCTTCGATGCCGGCGGAAATCATCGCCTTGAGCGAGGCCTGGAGCACCAGGAACATACTGCGAAGATTGATCCGCACGATGCGGTCCCAGTCTTCGACGGGCAGTTCGTGGACAGGCGCGACCTTGCCGGAAATGCCGGCATTGTTGAACACCGCGTCGAGGCGGCCAAAGGCTTCGACCGTCTTTGCTACCGCCTCGCGGGCGGCAGTTTCGTCGGAAACGTCAGCGGTGATGGCAATGGCCTTGTCGCCAAATGCCGAAGCGACCTGTGTCGCGCGATCGCCGTCGAGGTCGACGACCGACACGCGGGCACCTTCATCGATGAAACGGCGCACTGCGGCGCTACCGATCGCGCCGCCACCACCGGTGACCAGAACGACCTTGCCTTCGAAACGCATCATCTTGGTCTCCTGTGTTTACTTGCCGTAAGCGCGCCAGGAATGGCGCGGCGCAAAGCCGAGTGTTTCCAGCGCATGCGTATTGCCGATGACCGCATCATGGCCCGAAAGCGGATGCTTCAGCGGCGTTGCCGGGAAGGCGCGCTTGACCAACGCGTCCGTAAGCTCTTCCGAATAGGTGTCGGCGGCGCTGAGGAAGGTGCGCAGATGGCCCTCGCCCTGCCAAGCCAGCGCCTTGATGAAGGCGTCGGCGGCGTCGCGTGCGTCGAGGTAGCTCCACAGGTCCCGCGCGGCATCGGCGAGGTTGCGGCGCGGGCCGACGCTGTCGAAGAAACTCTCCGGCGTCTGGATCCAGGGCATGCGCAGGCTGACGGCCGTAAACGCGCCACGGCGCACGGCGGCCTCGACGATTTCTTCCCCGAGCCATTTCGACAGGCCATAAGCGTCCTGCGCGCCGATCGGGTGGTTGTGGTCGATGGGCAGATAGGCCGGGTCGACGAAGTTTTCGGCAAAGGGATAACCGAGCACGCTGAAGGACGAGGCGTAGACGAAGCGCCTGGCTTTAGAAAGAGCCGCCGCCTCGATGACATTGTAGGCGATCGCCATATTGGTCTTGAACACTTCAGCCGGCGCCTTGCCGAGCGGGCGCGGGATCGCGGCGATGTGGACGACGGCATCGCAGTCGCGGATCAGCTGCAGTGTCAGGCCGAGATCGGTGAGGTCGGCGCTGATATGGGTCCATGTGCAATCGGCAGGGGCGACGGCGTCGATGCCGAGCACGTCATGGCCGGCGGCGACAAAGGCTGAGGCGACATGGCGGCCAAGCAGTCCGCTCGATCCGGTAATGACGATTTTCATCTCTGGCTCCTCTTGTCGGTCACGTGGCCACTCGGCAAATATCGTTGATGGTCAAACAATCGGACACCGCAAACCGCCCTGCTTGTCAATGCATTTCTTGGCACAGGGGTAAGCACCGGGCATAGTCGCAAGTCGCATGGCAAGGTGCTTCGGTCCGCCATATTGTGACAAGCAGCAAGCTCAAGGATTGACTTGGAAGTCGTCACGGTTTTTTGTATGACCACCAACAATCGGCAGTTCGCTGAAAAGGTAGGATCATGCCACTGGACAGCTTTTCGTCACATCGCCAGGACGCCGGGATCAAGATCGACCCGGTGCGCGTGGCGGTAATCGTCGTCGACATGATCAACGACTTCTGCAAGCCGGGCGGCGCCATGGTGCTGCCGGGCTATGAAGCGCTTGTCGGTCCACAGCTGAGCGTGATCGAGGCGGCGCGTGCCGCCGGTGCGCCCGTGATCTGGGTGCATGATGCGCATCGCCGCAACATGCGCCGCGACCGCGAGTGGCTGAAACGCGCGCCGCATTGCGTCGAAGGCACCTGGGGCACTGAGATCATCGACGATCTCGGCGCCCGCGACGACGAGATCCACATCATCAAGCGTCGCTATTCGTCGTTTTTCCAGACCGATCTCGACATGACGCTGAAGGACATGATGGTCGACCAGATCATCGTCTTTGGCGTGGTCACCAATATCTGCGTGCGTTCGACCGTGCATGATGCGTTCTTCAACGGCTACGAAGTCGTGGTGCCCGCCGATTGCTGTGCTGCCACCGGTCCGCGTGAGCAGGAAAGCACGCTCTATGACATCTCGACCCATTTCGGCGTCGTCAGCGATGCCGAAAGTGTGGTGAAAGCGCTGCGCGACGGCGTTTTCGTCGAAAACGTCAACATCGCCGCATAACCTCTGGGGTCGGCGAATCTCAGGTTTCAAGCCAGGAGTTGGAAGCGCCGTGACAACCCTCGACGAAGCCCGGAAATTCAAGCGCAAGACGGCAGAAGTGGCCAACAAGCCGCTGAGCCGCGAAGAGACAATGACCCGATACACCAAGACCGGTTACGACCTAGACCTCCATCCCGCCCACGTCGTGCGCCGCGCCCATCAGCGCGCCACGTTGTGCTTCCAGCAGGTCATGGCCGGTGAGGACCTGTCGCCGACGCAGTTCGCGGCCCTTGCCACGGTGCTCAAGCATGGCGAGGTTTCGCAGAACCATCTCGGCCGCATGACGGCGATGGATCCCTCGACCATCAGCCTTGTGGTGCGCAAGCTTTTGAAGCAGGGGCTGATCAAGCGCAGCGCCTCCGAGACCGACCAGCGCCTGACGATCATTACTCTGACCGACGAAGGCACGCGCTACACGCTCGACCGGCTCGAGCGCAGCGTCGAGGTCGGCCAGAAGCTGCTTTCGCCGCTGACGGCGGCCGAACAAGTGACGCTGCTCAGGCTGCTCCAGCGCATCAGCGGCGACGAGCCGGGCGGCGCCGAAGGCAAATGAGCGGCTAGCGCCCCTTCACCAGACCATTCTCCGAAGCGACCGATTGCCGGCCTTGGGCCGGATCGACCGCCTCATGCCCCAAACAGACGCAAGGAATGCCATCGATGTCGCCTGAACCGCAAACCAAGGCCCCCGTCACCGACAAGCTCGTCATTCGCAACATCGGCCTGATGCTCAGCGGCGACCTCGCCCAGCCGATCCTCGATGCCGATACTATCGTCGTCGTCGACGGCCGCATCGCTGCGGTCGGCAAGGCAACCGACCTCGATCTCGACGGTGCGACCAGCACCATTGACGCGCAGGGTTGCGTCGTAACCCCCGGCCTGATCGACAACCACGTCCACCCCGTTGCCGGTGACTGGACCCCGCGCCAGAACCAGATCGGCTGGATCGATTCGACGCTACATGGCGGCGTCACCACCATCATCTCGGCCGGCGAGGCGCATTATCCAGGCCGGCCGCGTGACATCGTCGGCATCAAGGCGCTGGGGATCGCGGCACAGCGGACTTTCGCCAATTTCCGTCCGAGTGGCATGAAGATCATCGCCGGCGCGCCTGTGCTCGAACACGGCATGACCGAAAACGATTTCCGCGAGCTCGCCGAAGCCGGCGTGACGCTGATCGGCGAAGTCGGCCTCGGCGGCGTCAAGGACGGCCCGACCGGAAAGCAGATGATCGCCTGGGCGCGCAAATATGGCATGACCTCGATGACTCACACCGGCGGGCCATCGATCCCCGGCTCGGGCCGCATCGGCGCCGATGTCGTGCTCGAGGTCGACGCAGACGTTGTGGCGCATGTGAATGGCGGGCCCACCGCACTGCCCGATGAAGAGATCCGCCGCATCTGCGAGGAGGGCACGCGCGCCTTGGAGATCGTCCATAACGGTAATTTGCGCACCGGCCTGTTCGTGCTTGGCATCGCCAAGGAGCGCGATGAGCTCGACCGCGTCATTTTGGGCACTGACGGTCCGTCTGGCTCGGGCGTTCAGCCGCTCGGCATCCTGCGCACCATCTGCCATCTCGCCTCGCTCGGCGACGTGCCGACCGAGGTCGTCTTCTGCTTTGCCACCGGCAATACCGCACGGGTGCGCAAGCTCGACGATCGTGGCGTGATCGAGGCCGGCCGTGCTGCCGACCTGGTGTTCATGGATCAGGCAGCAGGCGGCATCGGCAAGGATTTCCTCGAAAGCCTGGCGCTTGGCAACCTGCCCGGCATCGGCATGATCATGGTCGACGGTGTGGTGCGCACGGCCCGCAGCCGCAACACGCCGCCGGCGATCCGCGTGCCGGAAATCGTTGCGGCCTGATCGCCGAGTTATCCGACAGGAACGAAAAAGCGGCCCCGAGAGGCCGCTTTTTTATCTTCTTGTTGGAGCATGATCTTGTTCGAAAACCGGTTCCCGCTTTTCGGGATCATGCTTTAGTTCACACCGTCCTTGCCGACGATCTGGTCTGTGGTCAGCCCGCCGACACGTGGATGCGGGCGGCCCGAATCGGTGACGGCGATCGCCACCACGATCTCGTCGTCGCGCGGCGCGTCGGAAATGCGCACTTCCATGCCGTCGAAGTGGCTGCGCACCTTGGCAGCGTCCTTGTGGCCCAAGGGAATGTCGAGCGGGATGCCGAGGCCACCACGMTTCTTGGACGATGGGATCAGCGCCGCGCCCTTGCCGAGAATGTCGCGGAACGGGGCGCCGAGCTTGGGGTGCAAGATGGCAGCTGCGTGCTCCAGCTCGCCATCGGCGCCGACCGCTGCTGCCTTGCCGAAGCTCTCGACCTGGTCGCCCGGAATGCCGAGCGCTGCAACGGCACGGCGCGGCAGAATGTCGCCGAGTTCAGCACCGATGTCGCTGAGTTCCGAGAGGTCGTCGACGAAGGTGCCGACATGGGGGTTGCGGATGACCGCAACCGCCGCGGCGCGGCGCGTCGGTGGATTAACCGCCTTGCCGCCCTCAGTGCGCGTCTCTTCGACGATGGTGATGATTCGCCGGATTTCGACGCTCATCGCAAGCCGTCCTCCCCCTTGATGTCCTTGGCGTCGAGGCCGCCGACCCGGGCATGCACGCGCGAACCCGTGGTCATCGCGAGCACGAATACCAGTTCGTTGTTGCGCGGCGCGTCGTTGATGCCGACCTCGATCGCGTCGAAATGGCTGCGCACATAAGAGGCGTTGACGTGGGTGACCGGAATATCGATGCGAACGCCGGGGCCGCCGACCTTCTTGCTCGACGGCACGATGGCCTTGGCGCCGCCCAGAAGCTCGCGCATCGCATAGCCGCCGGGGTTGTGCCAAAGCGCGCCGTGCTCGAGTTCGCCGCCACCGCCGACGATGGAGCCCTTGCCGTAGCTCTCGATCAACGAGGCATCGCCGCCGAGTGCTTCAAGCAGGCGGGTCGCCATTTCGAGGCCGAGCGGCTTCAAATCTTCCATGAACGGGGTGATGTCTTCGACATAACGCCCGGCATAGGGATTGGCGACGACGGCAAGCACGGTGCCGCGCTTGATCGGCTCGGCTCGCACCGGCCCGCCTTCATGAAAAATCTCTTCGACCTGTACGACAAACTTTCTGACGACAACGTCCGGCATCGATGGCTCCACATTCTGGCGGGCTGAAAAACTTGTTAGAGTAGCAACAATTATCCTTCCAGCATTTTTGTCAAGCCGGATGCGTGAAACCGCCGCCGCGTCGATTGTTCACATCGATTTCGGCCGCTCGCTGAGCGATTGACAGTTTGTTGGACCACCCATAAAGTCATATGACCACCAACAAGTTTTGCGGGCGTCGAGGAAGAGCCCGACGCTTGATGCCAAGGTGTCAATTGGGGAGTTGAGATGAAAAGCGTATTCCGTAAATGCATTATCGCCGGCGCGGCTCTTGCGGCCTCGATCGGCTCGGCGGCGGCCCAGGACAAGGTGTCCGTCGCAGCGATCTCCGGCTATTTCGCGCAAGGCTTCGGCATCACGATCGTCGACGGTCTCAACAAGGCCAAGACCGATTTTGGCATCGACATGAAGCTGGTCGACACCGGCAACCGCGCGCTCGACTATGAAGAGCAGTTCGCAAACCTTGCCAAGGGCGGCCAGTACGACCTGATCTTCGTCATGGGCTGGGAACTGGTCGACGCGCTGACCAAGGCGAGCGAAGCCTATCCGAACCAGCGTTTCGTCTTCATCGACGGCGTGCTCGATTCAGACAAGATCATCTATGCCAACTTCGCCGAGGAGCAGGGCTCCTTCGTTGCTGGCGCGCTTGCCGGCATGATCGAAAACCAGGGCAGCGGCTTCGACAAGATCGGTGACGGCAAGGCCATCGGCTTTGTCGGCGGCCGCGACATTCCCGTCATCCGCAACTTCCTCGGCGGCTATGAGGAGGGCTCGAAATACGCAGCCCCCGACGTCAAGGTGAACCCGGTTTTCGCCGGCACTTTCGATGATCCGGCAAAGGGCAGCGAGCTCGCGCTGGCGCTCTACGGCCAGGGTGCAGACATCGTCTACAATGTCGCTGGCCCGACGGGCGAAGGCGTCATGCAGGCGAGTGCTGCCGCCGACAAATACTCGATCGGCGTCGATATCGACATGTGCGGCTCGGCTCCGGGCAACGTGCTGGCCTCGATGCTGAAGCGCGGCGACATCGCCGTCTACTCGCTGATCAAGGACGAGGTCGAAGGCCGCAAGATCACGCCGGGCACCCGCACGTTCGACCTCGCCGCAGGTGGCGTCGAAGTGAAGATCTGCGACGACATCGCGCCGTCCATTCCAGCCGACGTGACGGCCAAGCTTGACGAGATCAAGAAGGGCATCGCTGACGGATCGATCAAGGTCACACGGCACAAGTAAGATGCTGGCCTTTCTCCGCGAGCCGCCCCCACGGCTCGCGGAACCATTTCCCCCAAGACTAGGTAGAGACGTATCGGTTCCGTCTGTCGGGACGGGTACGTCTGAAGCTGCGAGGCTCTCGTGTCGACCACGTCGCCAGMCATGACGGCACAAACCGCCGTCGAATTGATCGGCATCACCAAGCGTTTCGGCGCCTTCGTTGCCAATGAGGATGTCAATCTCACCGTCAAGCGCGGCGAGATACACGCCATCATCGGTGAAAACGGCGCCGGCAAGACGACGCTGATGAACATCCTGTTCGGGCTGTTGCAGCCCGACGAAGGCAAGATCCGCCTGAATGGCGAGGATACGGTGGTCGGCGATCCCGCCACCGCGATCACCGCGGGCCTCGGCATGGTGCACCAGCACTTCAAGCTGGTGCCGTCGCTGTCGGTTGCCGACAACGTTTTCCTTGGCATGGAAATCCGCCCCAACGGCCTGATCGACCACAAAGCCCAGGTCGAAAAGACCCGCGAGCTGTCTGAGCGCTTCGGTCTCAAGGTCGAGCCGACCGAGCGCGTGTCTCTGCTGTCGGTAGGCATCGAGCAGCGTATCGAAATCCTGAAAGTGCTGGCGCGCGGCGCCCGCACCATCATTCTCGATGAGCCGACAGCGGTGCTGACGCCGCAGGAAAGCCGCGAGCTGTTCCAGACGCTGCGCGGATTCGTTGCCGACGGCATGACCGTCATCTTCATCTCGCATCATCTTGAAGAGGTGATGGAGGTTTCAGACACCGTGACAGTGCTGCGCCATGGCAAACATGTCGCAACGCGGCCGACGTCTGAGCTGACCAAGGCCGACATGGTGCGCATGATGGTTGGTCGCGACGTCAGCTTCGACCGCCGCCCGCGCGAAAAGTCGGACGGCAAGGTCGTGCTCGACGTCAACAATCTGTGGGCGCGCGACGATCGCCGCCTGCCAGCACTTCGCGACGCCAGCTTCACCGTCCGCGCCGGCGAGATCGTCGGCATAGCCGGTGTCGCCGGCAACGGTCAGACCGAGCTTGCCGAAGTGCTGTCTGGCCTGCGTCCGGCAAGCCACGGTTCGGCGATGCTCAAGGGCCACGATCTGACCACGCTTTCGACGTCTGCGATCCGCGAGGCCGGTCTCGCCCACGTGCCGGGCGACCGGCTGGTGCGTGGCGTCGACGGCAGTGCCTCGATCTCCTCCAATCTCCTGATGGGCCGGCAAAACAAGGCGCCGTGGAGCCGCAACGGCGTCATTGACTGGCGGGCCGCGGCCAACCAGGCCGTCGAGATGATCAAGCGTTTCGATATTCGCGCCCGTGGCCCCGAAGACACCGTCAAGCGGCTGTCGGGTGGCAACATCCAGAAGGTCGTTCTGGCGCGCGAATTCACCAATGAGGCGGACTTCCTGCTGATCGATCAGCCGACGCGCGGTGTCGACATCGGTGCGCAGGAATCCATTCACGACGAGATCATGCGCCAGCGTGCCACCGGCCGCGCCGTGCTCGTCATTTCGGTGCAGCTCGACGAACTGCTCACTCTGGCCGACCGCATCCTGGTGATGTTCAACGGTCGGATCATGGGCGAGGTCGACGGCGATAGCGCCGACAGCGAAAGGATCGGCATGATGATGGCAGGTCTCGAACCCGGCAATGCTTCGGACGAGGTGGTCTCGTGAACGACAAATTACGTGCATTCTCCGGCCAGATCGTCGCCGTCCTGATCGCACTCGCCATGGGTGCCGTGATCATCATGCTGATCGACGAAAGCCCCATCAAGGTGTTCATGACCTTGATGCGCGGTGCCTTCGGCGACCAGGCCAAGATCGCCGGCACCTTGTTGCAGACCACGCCTATCCTGATCTGCGGCATCGCCGCCTGCATCGGCTTGCGCGGCGGCATGTTCAATGTCGGCATCGAGGGCCAACTCTTCCTCGGCGGCTTTGCTGCTGCCTGGGTCGGCTTCGCCATGCCGCTGCCGCCTGGCTTGCATGTGGTGGTCGCCATGACGGTTGCCGTGATCGCGGGCGCTGCCTGGGTTTCGATCCCCGCCTTCTTCAGGACTCGATACGGCACAAACGAGGTCGTCTCGACGATCCTGTCCAACTACGTCGCGGTCCTGCTGACCTCCTATTTGACCATCTTCCTTTTCAAGCGTCCCGGCGGCTGGTCGGAAACACCGCCGATTCTTGCGACCGCCTATCTGCCAGAGCTGTTTTCCTTCTCGCGGTTGAACTGGGGCCTGATCATCGGTCTGGCGCTCGCCTTCTTCGTTGCCTGGTTCTTCCGCTCCACGGCCAAKGGCTACTCGATCTCGATGGTCGGCTCGGCGCCGAAATTCGCCGAATATGGCGGCATCGACGTCAAGCGTCAGGGTTTTCTGGTGCTGCTGGCATCGGGTGCGGTTGGCGGCCTTGCCGGCGGCATCGAAACGCTCGGCGTGCATCACCGCTTCATGGAAGGTTTCGCGCCTGGCTTCGGCTTCGACGGCCTTATCGCGGCCCTTCTCGCCAATGGGTCGCCGATCGGCACCATCGTCACGGCGCTGTTCTTCGGCGCTCTGCGCAACGGTTCGCTGCTGCTGGAGACCGATACCAACGCTTCGCGCGAAATCATCACCGTGATCCAGGCGCTGATTATCCTGAGCGTCTCGGCGCAGGTCCTGATGAAGCGTCGCGGCGATAGCACGGCAGGAGAGCGCCGATGGAAATTCTAAGCCTTTTCAACGTCGCGCTGCTCGTCGCAACGCTGCGGATGACAGCACCCATCCTGCTTGTCGCACTCGGCGGCTCGTTCACCACCAAGGCCGGCATCTTCAACATCGGCCTTGAAGGCCAGATGCTGGTCGGCGCCTTCTTCGCCGTGCTCGGTTCGATCTGGTCGGGCTCGGCACTGGTTGGCGTCGCCTGCGGTGTGGCAGCCGCACTGGTCTTCGCGCTCGCTTTCGCCGTGTTGGTCGTCAGCTTCCGGGCCAATGAAGTGGTGGTGGGCTTGGCGCTCAACATCCTGGCCGGCGGCATGACCATTTCGCTGATGAAGGCGATCTTCGGCACCCGCGGCTCGATTGTCGGCAAGGGCATCGTCGGACTGCCTAAGGTGCAGATCCCCGGTGCCAAAGATCTGCTGGGTTCGTGGGCGCCGCTGATCAACGGCTTCACGCCGATGGTCTATGTCGCCTTCATCGCCGTGCCGCTGCTGGTGCTGTTTTACAAGCGCACGCGCCTTGGCCTCTACATCCGCGTCGTCGGCGAAAAGCCCGAAGCGGCGGAAGCGCTCGGCATTTCGATCACCCGTGTTCGCTACATCGCCTCGCTGCTGTGCGGCCTGCTTGCCGGCCTTGCCGGTGCGCACCTGTCGCTTGGCTACATCACCATGTTCACCGAAAACATGTCGTCGGGTCGTGGCTTCATGGCGGTCGCCATCCTGATCTTCTCCAATGGCAGCCCGTTGAAGGTGCTGGCGGGTTGTCTGCTGTTTGGCTTCGCCGATGCGTTCTCGCTCAGGCTCCAGACCTTCGGCTTCCCGTCCTACCTAGTCCTGGCGGTGCCTTATCTGGTGGCGCTGACGGCACTGTTTGCCCTGTCTTACCGCAGCCGTCCGAAGATCATCCGCGAGACCCTGGAGAGCATGCGCAAGCTGCTTTCGGTCGACAACAAGCCGGCCGAGTCCGGCAAATAACCTCTCACGCTGAAGGGCTGTACCAAGGAATGGAACGTATAATTCTCGACGTGGATTCGGCCGGAGATGACATTCTCGCCGTGCTGTTTGCCGCGGCCAACCCCAACATCAAGCTGGAAGCCGTGACCGCCTGCACCGGTGCGGCTGGTCCCATCGAGCAGGTCACCAATGTCGTGCTCAACACGCTGTCGCTCGCCGGCCGCGACGACATTCCGGTCTATGCCGGCGCCTGGCGTCCGATCGTCGGCCACTCCAAGGCCGACATGGAAGCGCCGGTGCATTTCGAAAGGCGCCTGACCGCACGGTTCGGCGATCGCCTCAAGCAGTTCAACCCGCCGGCTCCCACGCCCAAGCGTGCGGCGACGCCGGGTCACGCCGTCKACTTCATCATCAACACGGTGATGTCCAATCCAGGCGAGATCACGCTTGTCACCACCGGCCCGCTGACCAATGCCGCGATGGCGCTGCTGCAGGAGCCCAGGCTGACCACGGCGCTGAAGCGCCTGATCGTTCTGGGTGGCACCTTCACCACGCCCGGCAACATCACGCCGGTGACGGAGTACAACATCTGGGCCGACCCGGAGGCCTCGCGCATCGTGCTCAATGCCGATGTAGACAAGATCCTGGTGCCGCTCGATATCTGCGAGGACAACCGCGTCGCAACCTCCATGCTGACGCGTGACGATATCGCCGACATGCAGGCGACAGCCAAGAACAACCCGGTGCTCGACCTGATCGCCGAGGTGTTCCCGATCTACATCGACATCTGGCGCGAGTTCTTCGGCCTCGTCGGCTTCCCGCTCGACGACGTCATTACCGTGGCACTCGCCTTCGATCCGGAACTCGCCACGCTGACCGAGCCGCTGTTCGTCGACGTGCTGCTCGACGGGCGCGTGGCGCGCGGCCAGACGGTTGCCTATCGCGGCTTCCAGATCCTGCCTGGCGGCGGACCCAAGACCACCCGCATCGGCACCGACCTCGAAGGCCGCCGCTTCCTCGAAATGTTCAAGAAAACCATCGCGCGCTACGAGCGGGCAGCGTGAGGGACGAAATCATGTCAGCTACACCCATCCTCTTCGACTGCGATCCCGGCCACGACGACGCCATTGCGCTTGTGATGGCGCATCGTTCGCCTGATATCGAACTGCTCGGCGTGACCACCACCTGTGGCAACTCCGAACTCGAAAAGACGACGACCAACGCGCTGCGCATCCTGGAATATATCGGCGCCGGCGACGTGCCGGTCGCAGCCGGCTGCCATCGCCCGCTGGCGCGCCCGCTTGTGCTTGGCACAGCCGACGGTCCGAGCGGCCTCGAAGGCTCGCCCTATCTGCCGCAGGCAACCATCAAGCCGGTCGATCAGCACGCCGTCGACTTCCTCGCCGAAAAGCTGCTTGCTTCAGCCGAGCCGATCCTGGTGGTCGCCACCGGCCCGCTCAGCAATATCGGCCTCTTGATCCTCAAGCACCCCGAGGTGCTGCCTAAGATCAAGGAACTGATCTGGATGGGCGGCGTGTTCTACCGCAAGAGCGAGATCATCACGCCGACCGAATTCAACGCCTTCTGCGATCCCGAAGCGCTGCGCATCGTTCTCGATTCAGGCGTGCCGATCACCATGGTCGGGCTCGACGTGACGATGCAGGTTCTGGTCGAGGCGCCGCAATATGCGGAGCTTGCCACGATCGACACGCCGCTCGGCAAGCTCGTCAACGACTGGCTGCTGTATTACGAGAAGCTGCACCGCAATTCGATGGGTGTCGGCGGAGCCATGCACGATCCGTTGGTGCTGGCGCTGGCGATCGACCCGACGCTGGTCAAGACCCGCCCGGCCCATATCGGTGTCGACCTCTCGGGTACATTTACCTTCGGCGCCACGGTCGCCGACTTCTGGGGCGAAAGCGGCGAAAAAGACAACGCCAAGATCGCCTATGAGGTCGATGCCGATCGCTTCTTCAAGCTGATGTTCGATCTCCTCAGGGATTGAACGTCGCTCATGAAGTGACGTCGAAGGAGGGCGGCGGACATTCCTGGCCCGCGCCGCCGCCCAAACTTTTGATCGCTAGCGCTGGCCGCGATGCCAGCGCAGCGACATGCAGGACAGGCCGGCGTCGATCTTGCCGATCTCGGTGGTCTTGAGCGCAACCACCTTGTAGCCGAGTTTGTCGAGCATCTCGATGGTCCTGGGGTAGTCGGCGCCGACCATGACCACGTCGTTAACGCGCAGCGCGTTGGCGGCAGGTTCCTCGCCTTCAGGGATGAGCACTTCGCGAAAACCCTTGAACACGCCCGAGCGCGCGAGGCGTTTTGTCGACAGCATGGTCTCGCTGTCGAGCAGCGAACAATCGCTCTTGAAATGCAGCACGCCCTCGGGTGTCTGCACGATCTCGCCCTTGCGGCCGAGCCTGGCGAGGCTTGCGATCAGCCCTTCGGCGCCAGCACGGTCGGTGCGGGCCGACAGTCCGATCATCACGCTTTTCGGTGTCGTCAGCACGTCGCCGCCATCGGCGAAGCCGCGCGCGGGCAGGTCGACAACGGTCTCGAACATTTTTCTCAGCGTCGGTGCGATCTCAGGCGTTTCGTTGACGCGGGTCTCGGCTCCCGGACGGAGCAGGACAGCCCCCTCGGGGAAGACCAGGGCGGGATCTTCGACAAAGATCGAATCCGGAAAACTTTCGAGTGCCGGCAGCACTGTCACCTCGACGCCGGCAGCCCGCAGCGCCGCGATGTAGGCAGTGTGCTCGGCCTTCACGCCGTCGAAGGTCGGGTTGCCGCGATCGTCGGCGCGCAAGCCGTTGACCACCGACCGTGCCGGTTCGCGCACGATGGCCGCGTTGAACTCATAGACCGCTGGCTTGGATGTCATGTCGCTGTGCTCGATTTCGGGGGCAGATGCCTCAACGTGCCCGAATTGGCGGAGCCTGTCGACGGGGACCGCTATTGCCCCTGTGCGCGCCGAAACTCGCTCGGCGACTGGCCGGCGATGCGGCGGAAATCGCGGCTGAAATGATAGGGGTCGGCATAACCGCAGGCGAGCGCCACGGCTGATATCTTGGCATCCGACTCCGTCACAAGCCGCTTGGCAAGGTTCATGCGCTCGTGGCGGATCCAGTCCATTGGCGTCGTGGCGGTCTTTTCCTTGAACTGCCGGTGCAACTGCGAGGCGCTGAGGTTGGAGATTGCGGCCAGTTCCTCGATCTGCCAGTTGCGGGCGATATTGGCGCGCACCTCGCGCATGACGCGCAACACGCGCTCGCCCCGGTCCTCGGAGCTGTCTTGTTCGCCGCGTTCGGCGACGAGCAATTCGACAAGCTGGGCGACGACAGCGCTTGAAACGGCGTCGGTCATCTGTCCGCGCCGGGCGAGGTTGTCGATGGCCCGCTCGAAGGCGACATTGCCTTCGCCTGATGTGGCGAACAGCGGATTGGTGGCGACGCGCAGGAACGAGAAGACCGCGTCGAGCCCATGGCCCTCGATGCTCATCCAGAGATAGTGCCAATGGTCCGCGTCGGGATGGCAGCCATGGGCATATGGCAGCGACGTGTCGAGCCAGGCGATGGTCTGTGGTTCGGCTGCGACCCTGCTGCCGCCGACCTCGATCAGGCCGAGACCCGACAKCGTGTAGATCAGCGTATGGTGGTGGAACCGCCGGGTGACGAAACCGTCGCGATGGGAAAAGCGCGTGCGGCCCGCGACCAGGATCTTGTAGGGATAAGCGTCCGCATGCCGGCCCGGTGTGTGGAAAAAGATTTCGCTGCTTTTGTCGGTTGGCGTGGTCATTTTTGCGCAGGTATCGCTTTCAAACGGCTTGCCCTGTTGTATCGGGTCAAAAACTGCGATGCGAGTTTTATCCAGCAATGTGCGAGTGGCATGCATTCAATTTGCCGCCTTTGCCGTTAGGCTGAACGCAGCCGGCCGTTTTTGCTGCCGGCAATCCATTGATTGGAGCGTTGGATGACCGCTAACCCGTTGGCAAGCGTGCATGGTCAGGCTTTCGAGCCGTTGTCCGCCACCTTCGCCCAGAACCCATACCCGGCCTATGCGGCGCTGCGCGACAAGGGCACGCCCCAGTTCTTCGCCGATTTCGACATGTGGCTGGTGACGCGCTTTGACGATGTCGCGGCCATCGCCCGCGATATCTCGATGGTGCGCTCGCCCGAGTTCTTCATGTCCGAAGCAGAGATCACCGAGCAGAAGCGCCTGCAGAACTGGCTAGACATGCCACATCATCAGCGCTTCGTGCAGTTTTCGATGCTCGACAGCGACGGCGAGGTGCATGACCGGCTGCGCAAGCAGGTGTTTCGCGAGTTCACGCCTGTTTTCATCGCCCGCCAGCGCGGCATGATCCAGAGCTTCGTCGATGGTCTCGTCGACAGCTTGATCGACAAGGGCGAGATCGATTTCGTCGAAGAGCTTGCCGCCCAGGTGCCCGGCCACATCATCGGCCGCGTGCTTCGCGTGCCTGACGAGGACTGTCCGCAGCTGCGCGTCTGGTCGGAACGGGTTGTCCAGTTTTTCGACATTGACCGCTCCGACGAGCGCAAGGCACTGGCCGAGCAGGCGACGACCGAGTTCTACCACTACCTGCTCAAGCTGATGGCCGAGCGTCGCAAGGCCCCGCAGGAAGACCTCATCACCCGACTGATGGCGGCGCAGGATGCCGGCGCGCTCAACGAGGACGAGCTGGTCTCGACCTGCATGCTGATCCTGATGGCCGGGCACGGCTCGACAATCGATGTGTTGGGCTCCGGCATGCATGCGCTGCTGCGCTTTCCCGAGCAGATGGCGCGGCTGAAGGCCGACCCCGGCCTGATCCACACCGCGATCCAGGAGATGTTCCGCTTCGAGTCGCCGCTGCCCTTCTTCCATCGCTACGCGACAATGGACGCTGTGGTTGGCGGCCAGAATTTTGCTCGTGGTACCAAGTTTGGCCTGCTCTATGGCGCAGCCAACCGCGATCCTGCGCAATTCGAGAACCCCGACACCTTCGACGTCGGCCGCAACCCGAACCGGCATCTCGCCTTTGGCGGCGGCGCGCATTTCTGCCTCGGCAACCATCTGGCGCGGCTCGACATGGAGGTGATCTTCACCACGTTGCTCAAGCGCCTGTCGTCGATCTCGCTTGTCGACGCCGAACCGCAATACAAGCGCGGCCTGTCCGTGCGCGGCCCCAAGGTGCTGCGCCTGGCGCTGACGCCTGCCTGATCCTGGAGATTTCCTGATGTACCGCGTAACCTTCATCGATGCCGACGGCCAGGCGACAGAACTCACCGCCCAGCAGGGGCAAAGCGTCATGTCGGTGGCGGTGGCCAACGGCATCGACCAGATCCTCGCCGAATGCGGCGGCTCCTGCGCCTGCGGCACCTGCCATTGCTATGTCGACGACGCCTGGACCGATCGCCTTTCGCCGCCCGATGATTCCGAGCAGGGCATGATCGAGTGCCTGATGAACCCGACCGAGCGCAGCCGCCTGAGCTGCCAGCTCAAGATGTCGGAGGCGCTTGATGGGTTGGTGGTGCACCTGCCGCGCGAGCAGTATTGAGACACCTCAAGCCGTTGGCGTGACCCGCGCCGCGATCCACGCGCCAACGATCTCGACATCGCCTGTGTCGAACCCATGGCCCGAAGATATGGTCCGGGCGTCGACTTGGGCGCCGGCGTCGCGCAAGAGCCCGGCGAGGTCGGGGCCAAAATTGCTGAACACGTCGACGTCGCCGGCAACGACCAGCGCATCGACATCGGACAGATCGGCTGCGGGTGGCTGTTCGAGCACCATCGCCGCGCGCAGCAGGGCCGCGCGGCGGATCAGATGCGGGTGCAAAAGCATCGTTGCCGCCAGCATGTTTGCGCCGTTGGAATGGCCGACGAAGAACAGCTTTTCCGGATCGAGCCGATAGGCTTCGACGGCACCCTCGATGAAGGCTGCCAGTGCTTCGGCCTCGGACTTGATGTCGGCCTGGTCGAACTTGTTGGCCGAAATGCGACGGAACCAGCGCGGCGTGCCTTCGTCGGTGGCGCGGCCACGCAAGGCCAGCAGCGTAGCATTCGGCGCCGCCTTGGCCGCGAACGGCAACAAGCTGGTCTCGTTGCCGCCCGAACCATGCAGCAAGACCACCACGCTGCCGTCGGCATTTTCCGGCGTGTAGAAACGGTGGACGAAGGGCAGGTCGCGATAGATCACGCGCTCTTCGCCGGGCCAGGAGAATTGCGGCAGCATAGTCCGCAACTCGTCGATCTTGTCGGACCTGTCAGGCGGCACGAACAGGTGCGTGCCGAGCTCGCTGACGGGTTCGTCGACCGCCATGCCGGGGCCATCGGTCGCCAGCTCGAACAGGGTGCCGCCGGGCTCACGCACATAAAGCGAGTAGAAATATTTGCGGTCGTGGACATTGGTGATGGTCGAATTGGAGGATGCGAGTTCGCCATGCACCCGCTCGACCTCGTCGGTGTCCTTGGCGCGGAAGGCGATGTGGTCGATGGTGCCGGTACCCGGCGCGCTGGTCCAGAAACCCTTGGCGTCCCTGATGTCGATGATGTCGCCGGTATCCGAGACGAGGCGTCGGATGAACTCGCTGCCTTGCGCCGGCCGGTAGCCGAAATGGCGCACAAGGAAGCTTCCGGTGAGTTCGGGCACTTCGCTGAGGATAGTCGCGCCGCGAATGCGGCGGATCGCCTGCTCTGCCGGCACGTCGCTGCCATCCCAAGTGGCGGGCGCTGGAAAACCACTGACGCCGACGAGCTTGACGATGACGCCGTCGGGGTCCTTGAGCCGCAAGGTCGGTTCGCCCATCTCCTCTGAAGGGCCCGATATCTCGATGTGATGAGACAGTGCCCGCGTCAGCCAGAAACCGAAGCTCGATGGCTCGATGGCGAGCGAAATCTCGCTTGGCTGGCCATGGCCGACACACCCTCGGGCGCCGTCTTCCCAGACAAGGAAGGTGATCAGCGTGCCCGGGTTGGCGGCACCGTCGCCATAGAACAGATGGAGCTGCGTGGCGTCTTCATAGCCGCCGGTCTGCTTGACCAGGCGCAAGCCGAGGAAGCCGACATAAAAATCGACATTGGCCTGCACCTTGCGGGTGATGAGCGTGACGTGGTGGATTCCGGCGCCCATGACGCACTCCCGGTCGATTTGCTTTAGTCCGACATTCCATCAGGCGGGCAAGGCACGCAACCGATGTTCTGTAAGATCGCGTGCATCTGTCGTGCGCCTGACACAGGCCTTGGATAAATGCGGCGCATAGCATTTTTGCCGCCGCCTTGTTGCACGTGATTTTTAGCTGAGACCGGATTTTGGAGCGCCGCAATCAGTCAGCGGCGTGAGGACCATACTGCCCATGTTTCGCGCGGCCGGCGACCGCGCACCATCCGCCGCAAACAAAAAGGCCGCGCTTTCGGCGCGGCCTTCATTGTCGGTGCGCCGAGGCTACAAGCCTACCACTCCAAAACGATCTTACCTGCTTCGCCATTGGCGGCGTTGTGGAAGGCGGCCTGGTAGTCGTCGGCCTTCATGCGGCTGGTGATGACCTTGCGGATATCGAGACCGCTTTCCAGCATCGCCAGCATCTTGTGCCAGGTCTCGAACATCTCGCGGCCATAGATGCCCTTGAGCGTGATCATCTTGAACACGATCTTGGCGAGGTCGATGGGGAAGGGCTTGGCCGGCACGCCGAGTAGCGCGATGCGGCCGCCCATCAACGTGTGCTCGATCAGCTGGTCGAAGGCGGCCGGCGAGCCGCTCATCTCGAAGCCGACGTCGAAGCCTTCGCGCATGCCGAGCCGGGCCATGGCGTCGCGCAGATCTTCCTGGGCGACGTTAACCGGGGTGACGTCAGCCACCTGGGTCGCGAGTTCGAGCCGCTTGGGATTGACGTCGGTGATGACGACATGGCGGGCGCCGCAATGGCGTGCGACGGCTGCGCCCATGATGCCGATGGGGCCGGCACCGGTGATCAAGACATCTTCGCCGGCGACGTCGAAGGACAGTGCCGTGTGCACGGCGTTGCCAAGCGGATCGAGGATGGCACCGAGCTCGTCGTCGATCGAATCGGGCAGCGGCACGACGTTGAAGGCCGGGATGCGGACATATTCGGCAAAGGCGCCGGGCAGGTTGACGCCGATACCCTGGGTTTCCGGATCAAGATGGTAGCGGCCGGCGCGGCTGGCGCGGCTGCGCATGCCGATGACGTGGCCTTCGCCCGAAACGCGCTGGCCGACCTTGAAGCCGCGCACATGCGAGCCAAGCTCGACGATCTCGCCGGCATATTCATGACCGGTGATCATCGACACCGGCACGGTTCTCGCCGCCCATTCGTCCCAGTTGTAGATATGGATGTCGGTGCCGCAGATGCCTGTCTTGTTGACCTTGATCAGCACGTCATCCGGCCCGGCCTCGGGCACGGGGCGTTCTTCCATCCAGATACCGGGCTCGGCCTTGGCCTTGACGAGTGCGCGCATGGGAAACTCCTGATTGTCAGATGATGCCGAGCGTCTTGCCGGCATCAGTAAAGGCGTCGATGGCAAGGGTGATATCGGCGTCGTCGAGTGCTGCCGACATCTGGGTGCGGATGCGCGCCTTGCCTTGCGGGACGACCGGATAGAAGAAGCCGGCGACATAGATGCCGCGCTCGTCGAGCGCCTTGGCCATGCGCTGGGCAAGGACCGCATCGCCCAGCATCACCGGGATGATCGGCGTCTCGCCCGGCAGAAGCGTAAAACCGGCCGCCGACATGCCTTGGCGGAAACGCGTCGTGTGGCCGGCAAGCTTGGCGCGCAGGTCATCGGCCTCGCGGGCGATCTCGATGGCTTTGAGCGAACCGGCGGCGATCGCCGGTGCCAGCGAGTTGGAGAACAGATATGGCCGCGCGCGCTGGCGCAAAAGGTCGATGATCGGTTGTGCGGCGGCGATGAAACCACCCATCGCGCCGCCCAGTGTCTTGCCGAAGGTGCCGGTAACGATGTCGACACGGTCGCCGGCGCCTGTCAGGGCAGGCGTGCCGCGACCCTTTTCGCCGAGATGGCCGGTGGCGTGGCAATCGTCGACCGCAACGATGGCGCCGAAACGGTCGGCGAGTTCGCAAATGTCCTTCAGCTTGGCGACATGGCCGTCCATCGAAAACACGCCGTCGGTGACGATCAGCTTGAAGCCCTTGCCCTCGGTGTCCGCCTTCTTGAGCTGGGCTTCGAGATCGTTCATGTCGCCCTGGGCGTAGCGGTAGCGCCGCGCCTTGCTGAGACGAACGCCGTCGATGATCGACGCGTGGTTCAGGCTGTCGGAGATGATCGCATCGTCGGGGCCGAGCAGGGTTTCAAACAAGCCGCCATTGGCGTCGAAGCAGGCGGCAAACAGGATCGCGTCGTCCTTGCCGAGATAGTCTGCGATGGCGTGTTCGAGTTCGCGGTGCAGGTCCTGGGTGCCGCAGATGAAGCGCACCGAGGCCATGCCGAAGCCGTAGTCGTCGAGCGCCTTCTTGGCCGCATCGCGGATCGCAGCATTGTCGGCGAGGCCGAGATAGTTGTTGGCGCAGAGATTGACCATCTGGCGTTCGCCGGCCGGACCCTTCACCTTGATGCGGCCCGACTGCGGGCCGGTGATTTCACGCTCGCGCTTGTACAGGCCGTCGGCCTCGATACCCTGGAGAACGCTTGATATGTGGGAAAGGAAATCTTGGCTCATGGTCTCGCCGTTCCGTTAAGGTGGAAATTCCGGTATATCGGATATTGCGTCAAGTCTAGTGGAATTGACTTGTGCCAGTGGGCCCAGCCGCAAATGCCTCGCAGTACGGCCGGCGCGGTGCTATCAGTGAGCCGGCTTTGGGGGAGGCGACATGGAACTGAATGACGCGCCGAAGATCGGCCCGGTGATCCAGAAGGAACGCAAGGAGCGCCACCTGACGCTCGACCGCCTTGCGGCGATTTCTGGCGTTTCGCGCTCCATGCTGTCGCAGATCGAACGTGGCGAGGCCAACCCGACCTTCGCCGTGCTGTGGTCGCTGACCCAGGCGCTCGGCATCGACTTCGCCCAGCTGATCGCTGGCGGGATACCCCATCAGAAGAAGGCGGACACGATCGACCTTGTGAGCCTGGCGCTGACGCCGGAGATCAAGAGCCCGGAAGGCGCCTGGCGGCTGCGCATCTTGAGCCCGCCGGCGCTGGCTGGCCGGGTCGAGTGGTATGAGCTCGAGATCGCGCCCGGCTGCAAGCTGCAGAGCGCTCCGCACGCGCCAGGCACCTTCGAGCACCTGACCGCCCATACCGATGGCCTTTGGGTGGAAACCGAGCATGGGCGTCAGGCGCTCAAGACCGGAGAAACCGCGCGATATCGCGCCGATGTCGGCCACGAGATCACCAATTCAGGCGAGAAACTGGCCAAGGCGCTGATGGTGGTGTTTTACGAACAGGACGCCTGAACAGATCAGCCGGGCATAGGCTTGCGGCTCGTGGAGCGAGCGGTGGGCCTGGCGGTTCGCCCTGGCAATGTCGGCGATGGGGCCACGCGGACTTTGAGCGAAAAAAACGATCCCATATGAGCGCCCCGCCACCGAATGCCCGCGCATCTATATAGAAGCGCCCGGCATGGCGAAGGCATCATCCACTGCGCCGACTCGAAGCCGGTATGTAGAGTGTCTGCTCCCGCTCTTATTATAGAGAGCCACCAGGCGGTGGCGGCGCCCCGGCTGGTGGCCGAGATCAGCATCAGGCGCCACGTGCTGACTCACCGTATCAATAAGGCGGTCAATATCCTCGTCCTCGATAGATCCGGTGCTGAAGCCATCTTCGGCGCGCTGGCCACTGCGCAAGGCACGATGACAGCCTGACCGTTGGCAACGCCATCTACCTATATAGTGCGAGACGTTTTTCTCCGGCCCAGTGGCCGCATGCATGCCGACCCATTGCTCCCTTCCGCTCGAAGATGGAGCGGCTCCTTTCTGTGGTCTCGCCGCGCAGGTCCGCTAACGCGCGAAAAGCGCAATCAAGGTGTCCTGCAATGTCGGCTCGATTGAGGCTCGTGAAGCCTGCGATCTGGCAGTTCCCGCACCGGCCAACTGGCGACCGTGACAACACCGACGCCGGCGGCAGCGGTTTCACGTGAATCGGTCCTGAATCATTTTTGCCGGTCGATTTCGGTCGTGGCCGCCTGCCTTTGTTCGTCCGATTCCTGTTGTTTTGGCTTGGTTTCGCGTTTGGCGCGTCATTGTGGCTTTGATTTTCGCGTTGAG
>NZ_JBFUIP010000052.1:30000-35520 GCF_056401815.1 Aminobacter sp. P4_D5
ATCTCTATGGATGTCTAACCGCGGCCCGTTATCCGGGTCCGGGACAATGTATGGTGGGTAGTTTGACTGGGGCGGTCGCCTCCTAAAGAGTAACGGAGGCGCGCGATGGTGGGCTCAGACCGGTCGGAAATCGGTCGTCGAGTGCAATGGCATAAGCCCGCCTGACTGCGAGACTGACAAGTCGAGCAGAGACGAAAGTCGGTCATAGTGATCCGGTGGTCCCGCGTGGAAGGGCCATCGCTCAACGGATAAAAGGTACGCCGGGGATAACAGGCTGATGACCCCCAAGAGTCCATATCGACGGGGTTGTTTGGCACCTCGATGTCGACTCATCGCATCCTGGGGCTGGAGCAGGTCCCAAGGGTATGGCTGTTCGCCATTTAAAGCGGTACGTGAGTTGGGTTCAGAACGTCGTGAGACAGTTCGGTCCCTATCTGCCGTGGGTGTAGGAATATTGAAAGGATCTGTCCCTAGTACGAGAGGACCGGGATGGACGGATCTCTGGTGGACCTGTTGTGGCGCCAGCCGCATAGCAGGGTAGCTATATCCGGACGGGATAACCGCTGAAGGCATCTAAGCGGGAAACCCACCTTAAAACGAGTATTCCCTTGAGAACCGTGGAAGACGACCACGTTGATAGGCCGGGTGTGGAAGTGCGGCAACGCATGAAGCTTACCGGTACTAATAGTTCGATTGGCTTGATCGTTCTCATTCCTAATGCTCATCTGACAAAGTCAGATGTTTTGTTCTCACTCACGCTTGTTCCGCCCTGCGGGCGGCGCTACGTGGGTGCGGCGCATCAGCGCCGACGGTCGGTCGACCTTGCGAAGCTTCGCTTCGAAGGCGCCAGAACCGAAGAACTGTAAAGGCACAACAAAGACCAGCGAACAGCCCGAGAGGCACCCCGACAGTTCCACTGTCGGACCCTCTTTATGCTCCTTCGCTCAAAAGCTTCTCGAAACAACGTGCGTTTTGCCGACCTGGTGGTTATGGCGGAGCGGCTGCACCCGATCCCATTCCGAACTCGGCCGTGAAACGCTCCAGCGCTGATGGTACTTCGTCTCAAGACGCGGGAGAGTAAGTCGCTGCCAGGTCTGCCAAACGCACGTTAAATCAAACCTTCGCCCGATCGAAATCGATCACGACGATGGCGCAAATCTTCTCGCAACGAAACAAGGCCCGAAAACGGGTGTCGGGCCGCCAGTCTTCCAGGATTGGGCGGCCCTTTGTTTTRGCAGTCAAAAGCCTAATCCTCGCAATCGCGTAGGCAAATGCTTACATGAAGGCGAAGACAAGCCGGAATATCTGCAGGCCCWAATCTGCGCAGGCAAAGCCTGCAAWACGGGMACTGCAAAATGGTGGCGCGGGGTGGAGCAGCCCGGTAGCTCGTCAGGCTCATAACCTGAAGGTCACAGGTTCAAATCCTGTCCCCGCAACCAAACCTCTTCAAATCCAAATCCCAAAACGCCCCGCCTCAAGCGGGGCGTTTTGCTATCTGGCAACTGCGTCAGCACGCCGGCGCGGTGCTCTCGCGGATGATGATCTCGACAGGCAGGATCGTCTCCATCGGGACATCTTCGGGCTGCTCGCYATTCATCAGCTGCATCAGGATGGTGGCCGCGGTGCGTCCGGCGCTGTGCTGCTGGATCCTGACGGTCGTCAGCTTGGGCCGGATCAATTCCAGGAACGGCATGTCATTGAACCCGGTGACCGAGACCTTGCGCGGACAGTCGATGCCTTGCTCGCGCAGCCCGTCGATCGCCCCCAGAGCGAGACGGTCATTGGCGCACAGGATCGCCGTGAATGTCCTGCCCGACGCCCGAAGTTCCTGGACGCAGCGCGCCCCTTCCGTCTCGTCGAAGCGCTTGGCGGTGACAACAAGGTCGGAGCGGAATTCGATCGACAGCTTTTTTGCGGCATTGCGAAAAGCAGCGAGGCGAAGCTGGCCGGTCGACAAATCCTGCGGTCCGGCGAGGTGGGCGATGTCGCGGTGCCCGAGATCGCGGAGATGGCGCAGCATCTGGCAGATGCCGGCATCCTCGTCATTGATGACATAAGGGATTTTCGAGTTCTCGACCTTGCGGTTCAGCGTCACCACCGGGAGCCCGTCGGCAGCTGCCTTGGCGATGGACGGGTCGCTGCGCAGCACCGCCGCATGGACGATGCCGTCGACGCCTCGGTCGCGCAGCACGTCGACAAGCCGGCTTTCGCGGTCGCGCTCGCTGTCGGTGTTGACGATGATGGAGGCATAGCCGAGCGGCTCCAGCACGCTTTCGATGCCGCGCAGGATGGGCGGGAAGATGACGTTGGTGATGTCGGGGATCATCACGCCCACCGTCATCGTTTTGTTGGTCCGCAAGCCGGCGGCGATGCGGTTCGGACGATAGCCCAGGCTCTCGGCTGCAGCCTGGATTCGGGCGGCTACCTCCTCGGTGATGTTCTTGCGCTCGACAGGGTCGAGTGCGCGCGACACTGTCGACACGTGAACGCCCGTTTCCTTGGCGATGTCTTTCAGGGTCACACGCTTCTTGAACATCATTTCGCGCCTCTTTCCGCTTCCAGATAGCAGATGAGATCTAGTTTGGGCAATCGATTGCACATAATCCTTGACGTAGATCAAACTGTCTGCAAATATTTCGCAATCGATTGCACGGTTAAGGGTTCCCGAACGTTTTGGAGGGGCGGGTTCTCAGCTTTGCAACGGTTCGGGAGGGAGGAGCCCCCGACAGATACGCGGTCCAACGTCGCTGGCGAGTAGCCGAGGGCGCTTGTGCGGTGTTATTCGAACTGAATGTGCAATCGATTGCACCAGGGAGGAATATCCATGAACACTACGCGGAAGCCTATGAAATTTGTCACCGCTCTGGCCGCGATGTCGCTGCTTGCGGGTGCCGCCCACGCCGAGAACCTGAAAATCGGGGCATCGCTGCCGATCACCGGTGGCCTTTCGGTCAGCGGCGAGAAGCACAAGCGCGGTTATGAACTCTGCATCAAGCTGATCAATGCCGCGGGCGGCATTCTTGGGCGGCAGGTCGAACTGGTCGTCAGCGACAACCGTTCCGATACCGCCACTGCCATCAACCAGTACGAACGCTTCATCAATGTCGACAAGGTGGAGGCCGTCTACGGAACCTTTTCAAGCCGGCTAACTTTCCCGGTCGCCAGCATCCTGTCCAAATACAACATKGTGCATGCCATTCCTTCGGGCGGCGCGCTGCGCATCTATGAACAGGGCTACAAGAACCTGTTCTATTTCCAGGTCAACGCGGCTGAATACACTGGCAAGGACGTGGCTGGCGTCATCAAGCAGCTCATTCCTGCGGATGCGGTTCCCAAGACTGTGGCGGTTGTTTCCGCCGACGACTTCTTCGCCAATGCGATCGCCGCGGGTCTGCTCGGCCAGAAGGTCAACGATCCGGCAACCGACAAGGAGATCGCCGATCTGGCGCCTGGTTATCTCGCCGACGTCGGCATCAAGGTGGTGATGGAAGAGAAGTGGCCGGAGGAAGGTTTCAACGACTGGCTGAACCTTGCCAACTCGATCAAGCGCTCAGGCGCCGAAATGATCATCGGCCTGACAGCGTCTGCCGAAGAGGCAGTGCAGTTGACGCGCGCGCTGAAGACTGTCGGCGCCACGCCCAAGCTGGTCTATCTCAGCCAGGGTGCCCAGACCGAGTTCATCGAAGGCGTTGGCAAGGATGCCGCCGACGGCGTGCTGATCCACACCACGTGGCACAAGGACGTGCCGTTCGAAAGCTCGCTTGCCGGCAAGCCGTTCAACAACGCCGACTTCGTCAAGGCTTTCCAGGCCGAATACGGCGTCGAGCCCGACGAGGACAGCGCCATTCCCTTCGCGGTCTGCCAGGGCATCGAGCAGGCGATGATCGGTGCCGGCACCACCGACAATGCCAAGATGGGCGAATGGTTGAGTGCGCGCACCAAAGATAACCCTGTCCAGACCGTGCTTGGCCGCTTCTCCTGGGACAAGGTCGGCCTGCCGGTCGAAAAGTCCCACATTATGACCCAGTGGCAGGGCGGCGAACTGAAGTTCGTCTACCCGACCGGCGAGTTCGAAGGGGTGTCGCCGTTCAGCTACCCCAAGGCTGGCTTCTGACAAGGCAATCCGGGAGGACGCCCGTTCGCGGGCGTCTTCACCACCGCCGGCCTGGCCGGCTGAGCTCGGAATGGGAGATCGGGCGCATGCTCGAAGTAAAGAACCTTTGCAAGCATTTCGGCGGCATCAAGGCCGTCGACGGGGCGACCTTCACGGTCGAGAGAGGGTCGATTACCGCCCTGATCGGGCCGAATGGTGCCGGCAAGACGACGGCCTTCAACTGCATCAGCCGGACGGCCGTGCCAAGTTCCGGCGAAGTCTGGCTTGACGGCGAGCGCATCGACCATCTGCGCCCGCACAAGATCACCGCCAAGGGCCTCAGCCGCACTTTTCAGATCTCCCGCAACCTCGGCGACATGACGGTCATCGAAAACGTCATCGTCCAGTCCAAGGTCGAAGGCATCCGCGGGCTGTTCAAGCCGGCGATGTCGCGCGAGGAAAAGGACAAGGCGATGTCCATCCTCGACTTCCTCGGCATCACCCGCATCGCCCATGAGGACGGCCACAATCTTTCCTATGGCCAGAAGAAGCTGATGGATCTGGCGGCCCTTTTGATGTCGGACCCGAAGATCATCCTGCTCGACGAGCCGGCCGGCGGGGTCAACCCGTCGCTGATGGAAGAGATCGTCGGTCACATCCGCGCCCTCAACGACAAGGGCATGACGGTGCTGATCGTCGAACACAACATGGACCTGATCATGCGGCTTTCCCACAAGGTCGTGGTCATGGCGCATGGCAAGGTCATCTGCGCCGGCACGCCTGAAGTCGTCCGCAAGGATCCCCATGTGCTCGACGCCTATCTCGGCGGCGTGCTCGAAGACGAGGCGGCATGATGACCAGGCTTCTGGAAGTCACCAACATCACCGCCGGCTATGGCGATGGCCCCGCCATCCTCGATGGCGCGCATCTGACCGTCGAACCGGGCAAGGTCCATTGCATCATCGGACCCAATGGTGCTGGCAAGTCGACGCTGCTCAAGGCGATCTGCGGCATGCTGTCGATCCGCAAGGGCGACGTGATCTTCAAGGGCGAGCGGCTGAACGGCCTGCGCCCCGACCAGATCCTGCGCAAGGGCATCTGCTTCGTGCCGCAGGAACGCGCGCTGTTTCCCAAGATGACGGTGCGCGAAAACCTGCGCATGGGCGGCTTCATCCTTGACGACAAGAAGGAGCTGGAGCGGCGCATCGAGGGCATCCTCGAGCGTTTCCCGATCCTGCGCGAGCGCGCCGACCAGCATGCCGGCACCATGTCGGGCGGCCAGCAGCAGACGCTCGCCATGGCCCGCACCCTGATCATCAAGCCTGACATCGTTATGCTCGACGAGCCGTCGCTCGGCCTCGCGCCCAAGATCGTCCAGGAGATGTTCGACATCATGAAGATGATGTCGGCGGAGGGCGTCTCCGTGT
>NZ_JBFUIP010000053.1:0-35123 GCF_056401815.1 Aminobacter sp. P4_D5
TGCCTGTAGTCGGCAGGTAGCGGTTTCATCCCCAATCGCGATGAATGGCCAGCAGAATTGGCGATTCAACCGTTGGACTGAAATATTGCCTGCGGGGTCAGGTCAACAGAAGAATAAAGCCTGGATATCCTAAATGTATGATCCAGATAGCAGGATGCATCTTGCTGTATAATTACTTGATTCTAAAATATAGCAACGGTTGTATATGGCGCGGTTTCAACCACCGCTGATCGCGGTCAGCACGAAGACCTCGACGCCCGGCCTGAGATGGGTCTTCAGCGTGGCGCGCTCGCCCTCGACAAAGACATTCATGTGCTTGCGGATGGCGGGACGGGAATCGCAGATGCGGTCGCGCATGCCGGGCCAGCTTCTGTCGAGTTCGTCGACCATCTGCCTGACCGTCGAGACCTTCATTTCCACCCGCCTGACAGCACCGGGGAACAGATCGACCAAAACACCGGGCAACCGCACCACCACGGGTGCAGTTTCGGCCTCGTGCTTTTTGGTTCGCGATGGGGCGTCGTCGAGCATTGGCCTCAACCTCAATCGTCGACAACAAGCGTTTCCACCGACAGGATCGCCGGCAGGTGCTGGGTCACGTTGCTCCAGCTCTCGCCTTCGTCGGGGCTGGCGAAGAGCGCGCCCGAACTGGTGCCGAAATAGACGCCGGCAGGCTCCAGCCGGTCGGTTGCCATGGCTTGCCGGAGCACGCCGATATAGGCGTTTTCCTGTGGCAGGCCGTTGCGCATTGCCTGCCATTCCGCTCCGCCGTCGCGGGTGCGCCACACGGCAGCCTTGGCGTCGGGCACGAAGCGGCCGGCGGAGTCGCCGTTGAGCGGCACCAGATACAGCGTTTCGGGATCGCGCGGATGSGTSRCGGCCGGGAAGCCGAAGGTSGAGGGCAGGCCCTTTTCGATGCTGACCCAGCGCTTGCCGCCATCGTCGGAGCGGTACATGCCGCAATGGTTCTGCTGGTAGAGCCGGTCCGACATTCCGGGTGCCATGACAAGGTTGTGCACGCACTGCCCGAATTCGGGATAGTTCTCGCCCTCGGGCATGAAGTCGGCGCGGGTGCCGAGATTGCGCGGCTCCCAGTTCTTGCCGCCGTCGCCGGTGTAGAACACCCCGGCCGCCGAAATGCCGATCCAGATGCGGTCGTGGTCGTTGGGGTCGATCACCAGCGAGTGCAGGATGAGGCCCGCGCCGCCAGGGTTCCAGTGCGGCCGGGATGGGTGCTTCTGCAGGGCCTCGACATGCTGCCACGACTGCCCGGCATCGTCGCTGCGAAAAAGGCCCGCTGGCTGCACGCCGGCATAGAGGCTGCCATTGGCCTGAGCCAGGCTCCACACCGCCTTGATCGGCTCCTCGCCCTCGGCATAAGCGAGGCCCTCGCTCGAATGCGTCCAGCTCTCGCCGAGGTCTGTCGATTTCCACACCGCCGGGCCGAACCATTCATTGCCGCCCGCGCCATAGATCGTGCGGGTCGCCTGGTCGGCGACGATGTGGTTCATCGGCCAGGTTTCGCAAAACGGGCCGCGCAGCTTCCAAGACCGCCGCGCCGCGTCGCTCTCGGCGATGAAGGCGCCTTTCTTGGTGCCAAGCAGGACAAGGACTTTTTCTGCCATTGCTCTCCTCCACAGCGCCGATCTTCAGAAATTGATTCCGGATCGGCGTCTACCGCATTTCAAATGCTGCGTTTTCTAGGCTTGGCCGATTTGGACATCCGGCTCCACCCGAAAACCTGCCGGCAAAGCGCAGCAACAATAATGCCAAAGCCGCGACGGGGACAACTTGGCGTCAGCAAACTCCTGACAAAGCGCCAGCTCAGGGGGCCGATCCGACATTCGAGTTGACAGGCGGCCATAATTCAATACCCGTCGCGTTAGAGCGCCGCGCGTMCCTTGGGACGCGCAAAGGACGCTCCAACATTTTAAAGTGACGCATCGTGCTTTCCGAAATCCGTTCGGATATTCGGGCCGATGCGTTAGAGATATATGCTTCGCTTGCGCGGGAGATCAATCAGATGACCATCAACGTCGCTCCGGTGGGCTTGACGCGCGATCTCGTCGAGCGCGAAAAGTCGGGCAAGCCAATCCGCATCGGCCTGATCGGTTGCGGCGAGATGGGCACCGACATCGTCACCCGCGTGGCGCATATGCCGGGCATCGAGATCGGCGCCATATCCGAGCTCCACCCCGAAGCGGCGATGAAGGCGGCCCAGATCGCCTATCAGGAGCCGGGGCATTCCCGCGAGGTGTCGAACGCTGAGGCGCTGAACGATGCCATCGAGGCGAGGAAGATCGCGGTCACAAGCGACGCGGACCTGATCCTGAACAGCGGGCTGATCGACGTCGTCATCGACGCGACCGGTGTTCCGGCTGTCGGTGCGGAGATCGGCCTGCGCGCCATGGAGCACGGCAAGCATCTCGTCATGATGAACGTCGAGGCGGACGTCACCATCGGCGCCTATCTCAAATCCGAGGCTGACCGGCTCGGCGTCACCTATTCGCTCGGCGCCGGCGACGAGCCATCGTCGTGCATGGAGTTGATCGAGTTCGTCTCGGCGATGGGCCACACTGTCGTTGCCGCCGGCAAGGGCAAGAACAACCCGCTCAACATCGACGCCATTCCCGACAACTATGTCGAGGAGGCGACGCGGCGGAACATGAATGTGCGCATGCTTGTCGAGTTCGTCGATGGCTCCAAGACCATGGTCGAGATGGCGGCGATCGCCAATGCCACCGGGCTCGTGCCCGACAAGGCCGGCATGCACGGCCCCTCGGCGACGCTCGACCAGCTATCCAAGGTGCTGGTGCCCGAAAAGGATGGCGGCGTCTTGTCGAGGGTCGGCGTCGTCGACTATTCGATCGGCAAGGGTGTCGCGCCAGGCGTGTTTGTCATCGCCGACATGTCGCATCCCAGGATTTCCGAGCGCATGGAAGATTTGAAGATGGGCCACGGCCCTTACTTCACCTTCCACCGCCCTTACCACCTGACCTCGCTCGAAGTGCCTTTGACCTGCGCGCGCGTGGTGCTGCACGGCAAGGCCGACATGGTGCCGCTGGCAAAGCCCGTCGCCGATGTCTGCGCTGTCGCCAAGAAGGACATGCAGCCGGGCGAAAAACTCGATGCCATCGGCGAATATTGCTACCGCGCCTGGATCATGACCGCGCCCGAAGCGCGCGCGGCAAAGGCGATCCCGTGCGGGCTGCTGCAGCGCGGCACGGTGACCAAGCCGATCAGGAAGGGTGAGCTGATCACCTACGCCAACGCCGCCGTCGAGCCGGGCTCGAAGATCGCCGAACTCAGGGCGCGGCAGGACAGGCTGGTTTACGGGGAGTAGGCGAGCTGCCCGTGCCCCGGATGGATGCACGGCGATCCAGTCTGGGCTCCTGCGCCGGGTCCATTCTGTAGGGCGCAATCTCGACTAGAGAACTCACATCGGCAGGGCGACGATTGAGACGGCCCATCTCCGCGGTGGCTCACTGGAAGATCTGTGGGCTTTCAGGCAGCTCAGCCAGCTCCGCGCAGAGTGTCAGGGCAGCCAGCACGACATGGGTCCGATCCCATCCCGCCATCTCGGCAACGCTCAGAAGCTTGACCAGCGAGGGCTCGATCGCGAACTGGCATTGCGCCAGATACTCCCCGTCTTCCGGCTCCAAAGTCGGTCTGTTTATACGCAAGTTCTTGGTCATTGGGTCAATTCAGAAAATCCATGTCCAGCGATAGGTCCGAAGTCGGACCGATAGGTCTCCTTCGCAGCCGATCGACGGTGCGACGATGAACTAGAGCATTGACACAGGTGAAGATAATGAATTCCAGTCAACTCACTTGAGTGGAATTCATATGTCATGACAAAAAAGCGGTCGATGCCGCAACTGCGGGCTCTTCAATCTTTCGAAGCTGTTGCGCGGCATCTTTCCGTTTCCCATGCGGCCCAAGAGCTTGGCGTGACGCAAAGCGCGGTCAGTCACCAGATCCGACGATTGAGCGAGGAACTTGGAGAGCGGCTAGTGGAACGGCAGGGGCGCGGCCTCGTGCTGACTGGCGCCGGGCATCGCCTTTCGCTTGAACTCGACCGTGCCTTCGATCTCATCGAGCGCTCGACGTCGCAGATTGTCGGCGCGGCCAATGGAACAGTACGCCTTGCCGTCTATGGGACCTTCGCGAGCGGCTGGCTCGTCGAGCGGCTGCCTGATTTTTTCACCCGGCACCCTGACATCGATCTGCAGCTCATCACGGTCAGCGAGGAAGATGAGATAAGCGACAGGATCGCCGATGCTTTCATCACGTCCATGCCTTCGCAGCGCGGATATCGGAGCGTTCTGCTCAAACGGGACCAACTGATCGCCGTTGCTCCCCGAGATCTGGGTCCCTGGCCGTGCCCCTTGATCACCACCGAAGTTTCGCCGTCTTCAGTGGGCGCCGATTGGATCGATTTCTGTCACCACAACGGCCTTGAGCTTTCGACCTTCCAGAAGGAGAGCTGGAAGCTGTGCACGCATTATCAGCAGGCGTTCGATATGGCCCGAGCCGGCATTGGCGCGGCGCTGGTTCCAGACTTCCTTGGCGAGCGCGGCATCGCCGAAGGAACCTTGCAAAGGCTATCCGGCGAGCCGATGCCGACTGGGGCGAGCTATTACCTGTCCATCAAGTTCAGCCGTAGCCAGGAGCCGGCGCTGGCGAGCCTGACGCAATGGCTCCGCGCGGCTGCGCGGTAACGTCCGGGGATGATGAATTCAGGTCACGTCAAACGCAAGTTGGGGCGTGCGTCGAGAGCCAAACGTCAAGCCTCCAGCGCCCCTGACCGCGCATCGTCGCTCGCGGCTACGCCGACAAGCTTGACCAGATCGTCGCCGGCACGCGTGGCGCGGTGCGAGCGGCGCGTCAGGATGTAGCCGTCCTGCGGCGCGAAGACGTCCACCCGACCGCCATCCTCGCCGGGCGCGCGCACGATGGTGGCGAGGTGTGCGCCAGCCTTGACCGTTTCACCCGGCTTGACGTGGTAGAGGATCGCGCCGGCGCAAGGGGCTGCTACCATTTCGATATGGTCGATGGGGGCGACCACGCCCTCGAACGTCGTTTTGGTTTCGATCGAGGTGTCGGCGATCACGCCGCGCGCCACCAGGAGCCGGTAGAGCCCTTCGGCGTCGGCCTCGGCAATGTCAGAATAGACGTCGGAGACGCCGCGATACTCGACCGTGGTGACGGCGCGGCTTTCGAGCCTGGCCTCCTTGCGCGGCATTTTGAGATAGGGGTGCAGCGAGGCCTCGTCGAAGGAAGAGCCCGACTGGCCGCCCCACAATATGACCGCGTCGACGCCCATATTGGCCGCGCAGTCGGCCATCGCCGGCCACAGCTCCTCAGGCACGTAGAGATAGGCGACACCCTCGTCGTCGCAGTGCAGGTCGAGCACGATGTCATGGCCGAGCGAAAGCTTGAGCAGGCGCGCCTTGAGCCGCTTGTCGGCCGTCATCGGCACATCGTCGCCGGGCAGAAGCGAGGCATCGGGGCGTTCGAGCAGTGGAAAGTCGCGGTTGTAGTTGACGCGCGTGCCAAGGTCGAAGCGGCCTTGCGATGCACCGAACAAAAGCTGATTGGCGCCGATCGGGTTGGCGCGCGGAACGATTGTCAGCTTGCCGCGAACGCGGCCTTCGCTTTGAGCCTTGCGCAGCTTGGGCATCAGCGCATCGATGGCAACGACGCCCGGCAGCTCGTCGCCATGCAGCGCCGCCTGGATATAGGCTGACGGCGCGTCGGCCGACGATCCGGCGATGTGGTAGACCGGGAGTTCGTAGGCGATGCCTTCGCTGTCGCCACGGATCGTCTCAACGGTCTTTTTCATCGTTTTCCCTCAATGTTTTCGTTTGATCAGCGATAGACCAGACAGCTGGCTCCGCGTCCTGATCCAGCGAAATCAAAGCCGCCGCACCAGAGCCAGATAGATCTTGAGCCCGTATCGCTGCCCCTCACCCTTACCCTCTCCCCGTAAGGACGGGGAGAGGGGGCGTCGGCGTCGCGGCCATCCTCCTTCTCCCTGTTCTTTACGGGGAGAAGGTCCGGCAGGGGATGAGGGGCAGCGCTGCCTCACGACCTTCAGGCGGCCGAGCCCCACTGCTTCATCAGCGCCGCCGAGCGGGCAAGCTGGGGTGCCGTGTGGAATTCGTAGCCGAGCTTGGCAGCGGCCCGCCAGGGCCAGCGCGGATCGGCAAGCAAGGCGCGCCCCAGCGCCACCATGTCGGCGCGGCCTTCCCGGATGATGCTGTCCGCCTGCACCGGCTCGTCGATCATGCCCACCGCGCGGACCGGAATGCCGGTCGCCTGCTTCACCGCTTCGGCGAGATGGACCTGGTAGCCGGGGCCGGTGCGCAGGCTCTGGTGTGGCGAGTTGCCGCCGCTCGAACAGCAGATATAGGCGACGCCTGCACCGCGATAGGCCTTGGCGACCTCGATCGCCTCTTCGAGCGTGAAGCCGCCATCGACCCAGTCGGTCAGCGACATGCGCGCCCCGAGCATCAGGCTCGGCACGGCTTCCGCGACGCGGCGCGCGACTTCGAGGGGAAAGCGCATGCGGTTTTCCAGCGATCCGCCCCATTTGTCGGTGCGCTTGTTGGACAGCGGCGACAAGAACTGGTGCAGCAGATAGCCATGCGCCGAATGAAGTTCGATGAAGTCGAAACCGGCGCGCTCGGCGCGCTTCGCTGCTTGGACAAAGTGCCCGACGGTTTCTTCGATGCCTTGTTCGCTCAGCGCCTGCGGCACTTGCCAGCCATCGGCATAGGCGATGGCGGAAGCAGACACGACGGGCCAGGCGTCCTGGTCCGGGCCGAGCGGCCCCGAGCCTTCCCACGGCAGGCGGTTGGAGGCCTTGCGACCGGCATGGGCAAGCTGCGTGCCGAATTTCGCGCCGGGCGTCGCCACCCTCTTGGCGGCGTCGAGCGCCCATTTGGCGGCTGCTTCGTTGGCGTCGGAATAAAGCCCGAGGCAGCCATGGCTGATGCGGCCGCGCCGCTCGACATCGGTCATCTCGACGGTGACCATGCCGGCACCCGACATCGCCAGGTTCATCCAATGCTGGAGATGCCATACCGATGCCGAGCCGTCATTGGCCGAATACTGGCACATCGGGGCCACGGCGATACGGTTGGGAAAGTCGAGATGGCCAAGCGTGATTGGCGAAAACAGATGAACGGTCATGGCGGCTCCTGGGGGCTGGAAAGGCGAATGTAAAGCGTTTGAAGCCGCCGGCAACCGTGTTGCATGGGGCCACGCCGTGCTAACAGTCGGCGCGATGAATGCTGTGCTGCGGTGAGGGGGAGATCATGAAGTCAAGAGACAGGCTCGAAGCGATCCTGGCGCGGCTTGGCGCACGCGCCAAGGACGAGCGGGTCTTCGCCAAACTCTACGGCGAAGCCGCGCGGGCCGCGGCAGACGCTGCCGATGCCAGGGCAAGGGCAGGGCTGTCGCTCGGGCCGCTCGACGGCGTCATCGTTTCGATCAAGGACCTGTTCGATGTCGCTGGCGAACCGACCCTTGCCGGTTCGGTGCTGCGGCGCGATGCAGGGCCTGCGGCGCAGGACGCCATGATCGTTCGCCGCCTGCGTCGGGCAGGGGCGGTGATCATCGGCAAGACCCACATGACCGAATTCGCCTTCACCGCGCTCGGCCTCAATCCGCATTATGGCACACCGGGCAATGCGGCCGATCCGACGCTCATTCCCGGCGGCTCGTCGTCGGGCGCCGGCGTATCGGCCGCCGAAGGCACCTCCGATATATCAATCGGCTCCGACACCGGCGGCTCGGTACGCATCCCCGCTGCCCTCAACGGCGTTGTCGGCTTCAAGCCGACGGCGCGGCGCGTGTCGCTTGACGGCGCATTCCCGCTGTCGCCATCGCTCGATTCCATCGGCCCGCTCGCCAAGACGGTCGCGCAGTGCATTGCCGCCGACGCCATCATGTCCGGCAAGGAGTTTGGCGAACTGTCGCCGCTGTCGCTGTCTGGTCTGCGCATCGCTGTTCCACGCGGCCGCCTGCTCGACGGGGTTGAAGCGAGCGTCGCTTCAGTTTTCGAGCATGTGGTGAACCAGCTCGCCAAAGCAGGGGCTACGGTGACCGAGTGCTTCATCGACGACCTGCTGGCCGAATACCGCGCGGCGACACGCTCGGGATCGATAGCGGCCATCGAAGGGGCTGCGATCCACGCCGACTGGCTCACTAATGGCGCGTCGGTTCCCATCGATCCCAATGTCAGCGGCGCGCTCGGCCGGGCAATGAAGGTTCCCGCGGTCAGCTACATACACACGATGAACCGGCGCAGGGAGCTTGTCGCCGAGATGGACGCGCGGCTGTCGGCCTATGACTTCATCGCCATGCCGACGACGCCGCTCACGGCCCAGCCGATATCAGAGATGCTGGCCGATGGCGCACACGCCGACCGCGTCGAAGGCTTGTTGTTGCGCAACACCCAGGTCGCCAACCAGTTCGACCTTACCGCCTTGTCGCTGCCGATGCCCGATATGGCGCGACCCGCAGGGCTGGCGCTTGTCGCGCGCCACGGCCACGATCGCCGCCTGCTTGCGGCCGCGCTCGCCGTCGAGGCGATGCTGCGCGAGTAGGAGGGGGCCGACCTCCTGGCCACTTGCGGAGCCGGGTCAAATAATGGTCACTTAAGAACGACCCGTGGCGGGCCGGAATCGTACGAGGAGAAAATCTGATGCCATCGACAATGAAGGGCCCCGCGATCTTCCTCGCTCAGTTCGCCGGCGACACTGCGCCATTCAATTCTCTGAAATCGATTACATCCTGGGCGGCGGACCTCGGCTACAAGGGCGTCCAGATCCCGACGCCGGATGCGCGCCTGTTCGATCTGGAAAAGGCGGCGACGTCGAAAACCTATTGCGATGAGATCAAGGGCGTCTGCACTGACGCAGGCGTCGAGATCACCGAACTGTCGACGCATCTTCAGGGCCAGCTGGTTGCGGTGCACCCCGCTTATGACGCCCAGTTCGACGCGTTCGCCCCGGCAGCCGTCCACGGCAATCCGGCGGCACGGCAAAAATGGGCGGTCGAGCAGATGAAGCTGGGCGCGCGCGCCTCACAAAATCTCGGCCTCAAGGCATGCGTGTCGTTCACCGGCGCCCTTGCTTTCCCTTATCTCTATCCCTGGCCGCAGCGGCCGGCGGGGCTGATCGAGGTGGCTTTTGCAGAACTCGGCAAGCGCTGGACGCCGATCCTCGACGCTTATGACGATGCCGGCGTGGACCTCTGCTTCGAGCTTCATCCGGGCGAGGACGCGTTCGATGGCGCCACCTTCGAGATGTTCCTGGACGCAGTGGGTGGTCACAAGCGCTGCAACATCAATTACGATCCCTCGCACTTCCTGTTGCAGCAGCTCGACTATCTCGCCTTCATCGACATCTACCACGAGCGCATCAAGGCGTTTCACGTCAAGGATGCCGAATTCAACCCGAGTGGTCGCCAGGGCGTCTATTCCGGCTATCAGGGTTGGCTGGGTMGCGCCGGCCGTTTCCGTTCGCTCGGCGACGGCCAGGTCGATTTCTCCGGCATTTTCTCCAAGCTCGCGCAATATGGCTACGACAGCTGGGCGGTGCTGGAGTGGGAATGCTGTCTCAAGCACCCAGAAGACGGTGCCGCCGAAGGCGCGCCTTTCATCGAAAGCCACATCATCCGCGTGACCGACAAGGCCTTCGACGATTTCGCTGGCGGGACGAGCGACCGCAAGGTGCTCAGGGCTATGATGGGGATTTGATCTAAGCTCGCGCCGCCCCTCATCCCCCTGCCGGGACCTTCTCCCCGCAGGCGGGGAGAAGGGGGAGGTGGCGAGGTTGCAGTTAGCCTCCTTCTCCCCGTCGCTATACGGGGAGAAGGTCCCGGCAGGGGGATGAGGGGCGGCGCCAACACATCAAGGGAGGATACATATGGTCGGTGCATCGAAATTGGAAAGCGGCAGCGGCCCGATTCGCTACGGCATGGTCGGCGGCGGGCAGGGCGCCTTCATCGGCGGCGTGCACCGGATCGCTGCGCGCATGGACGGCGATTTCCAGCTTGTGGCGGGCGCGCTGTCGTCCAACGCGGAGCGGGCAAAATCTTCCGCTGCCGAGATCGGACTTGACCCGGAGCGCAGCTACACCTCGTTTGCCGAGATGGCCAAGGCAGAGGCCAAACGCCCCGACGGCATCGAGGCGGTGGCGATCGTCACGCCCAACAACATCCATTTCCCCGCCGCCAAGGCATTCCTCGAAGCGGGCATCCATGTCATCTGCGACAAGCCGCTGACGGCGACGCTGGCCGAGGCGAAGAAACTTGCTGCCCTTGTCGAAAAGACCGGCAAGGTTTTTGTCCTCACCCACAACTACACCGGCTATCCGATGATTCGGCAGGCGCGCGAGATGGTCGCCAAGGGACTGCTCGGCGATATCCGCGTGGTGCAGGCCGAATATCCGCAGGACTGGCTGACCGAGGATTTGGCCGCCACCGGCCAGAAGCAGGCGTCGTGGCGCGCCGACCCCAAGCAGTCGGGCGCAGGTGGTGCCACCGGCGACATCGGCAYGCATGCCTACAATCTCGCCCGCTTCGTCACCGGTTTGGAGCTCGACAGCCTGTCGGCCGATCTCGACGCCTTCGTGCCTGGACGCTTGCTCGACGACAATGTCAACGTCATGCTGCGCTTCAAGGGCGGGGCCAAGGGCATGATCTGGGCGAGCCAGGTTGCGCCCGGTCACGAGAACGGTCTCAAGCTGCGCGTCTATGGCTCCAAGGGCGGCATCGAGTGGGTGCAGGCCGATCCGAACTATCTCTGGTACACGCCGTTCGGCCAGCCCAAGCAGCTGATCACCCGTGGCGGCGTCGGTGCCGGGGCGGCCGCCGCGCGCGTCACCCGCGTTCCGTCGGGTCATCCCGAAGGCTATCTCGAAGGTTTCGCCAACATCTACCAGGAGGCGGCACGCGCCATTCGCGCTGCGCGCAAGAAGGGCGGCAAGCCAGCCAAGGACGTCATCTACCCGACCGTGCAGGACGGCGTCGAAGGTGTCGCTTTCGTCGAGGCCTGTGTGCGCTCATCGAAGAAGAACGCTGCCTGGACCAAGCTTTAGTCATGTGGCCCGCACCATTGTTTGACCTATGTCAAAACCTCTGGGGCGCTGCGTGCTAAGCCTTCCCCGACGTCATCGAGAAAGGGGAATTGGATGTACAGCCACGTTCTTATTGCGACAGATGGATCGATCATTGCCCAAAAGGGTGTCGAGCATGGCCTCAAGCTGGCCAAGAGTGTCGGCGGCAAGGCCACCATTGTCATCGTGACAAAGCCATATCCGCTCCAGGGCACAACTGTGACGGGCTGGGTGGCGGGCGACAACGATATCCGCCGTTACGACGCCAGCCAGAAGGAATTTGCCGACACGGTTCTGGGATCTGCCAAACAAGTCGCCGATAAGATTGGCATAGCCCCTGAGCTCCTTCAGGTGACGGCCGATTCAGCGGCGGAAGCCATTGTCGAAAAGGCGCAGGAACTTGGATGCGACCTGATCGTCATGGCCTCTCATGGCCGTCGCGGGGTTGGTCGGTTACTCCTGGGCAGCCAGACAGCCAAGGTTGTCCAGTACGCCAAGACGCCAGTCCTCGTCGTCCGCTGATCAGCCTGGCATTTTGACCCTCCCCGCAAGGGGAGGGCGGGCTTCGATGCCCTCGTTATGCCTGGTCCACCGTCTTCGGAAACACCTTCCAGCGCTTGGGCCGGAATGCCACCCGGCTCTTCTGGGCAGCGGGGTGGCCGACCGGCAGCTCAATCTCGACCCTTTCCCTTCCGCCGCCGATTTCGAGTTCGACGCGTCTGGTTCCGGCGACGCGGCGGCTGGCGGCGACGGTGCCGGCGATGCAGCCATTGCAGTCGTCGAGCAGTTCGATGTCGTGCGGGCGGAAGTAGAGCACAGCCTCGCCGTCGGGCAGGTCGTGGGTGGCAAGCCCGATCGGCCGGTCGGCGATCCAGACATGGCCGTCCTCGATCTTGACCGGCAGCGCGCTCGATTCGCCGATGAAGCCGTAGACGAAGGGTGAGTTGGGGGTGTCGTAGACCTCGTCGGCGGTGCCGATCTGCTCGATGCGGCCCTGGCTCATCACCACGACGCGGTCGGCGAGTTCGAGTGCTTCTTCCTGGTCGTGGGTGACGAAGATGGTGGTGTGGCCGGTGGCGTCGTGGATCTCGCGCAGCCAGCGCCGGAGTTCGCGCCTGACCTGGGCGTCGAGCGCGCCGAAGGGTTCGTCGAGCAACAGCACCTTGGGCTCGATCGCCATGGCCCGCGCCAGCGCCACGCGCTGGCGCTGGCCGCCGGAAAGCTGGGCCGGGTAGCGTTTTTCCAGCCCCGACAATTGCACCAGATCAAGCAGTTCGGAGGCCCGGTTACGGATCTCGGCCCTGGTCGGGCGCTTGGCCGAGGGCCTGACCTTGAGGCCGAAGCCGATATTGTCGGCGACCGTCATATGGCGAAACAGCGCGTAATGCTGGAAGACAAAGCCGACATTGCGCTCCTGGATGGTGCGGTTGGAGGCATCCTCGTCGCCGAAAAAGATGGTGCCGCGGGTTGGCCGCTCAAGCCCGGCGATGAGGCGCAGAAGCGTGGTCTTGCCCGAGCCGGAGGGGCCAAGCAGGGCGATCAGCTCGCCCGACCTGATGTCGAGCGAGACATCGCGAAGTGCCGGAAACTTGGCGAATTCCTTGCGCACATTGGCAACGCGAACTTCCATGGTCGACCTCTGTCAGTGTCCGCGCGTGGCGGCGATCTCGGCACCGTAGCGGAGCTCGAGAAGGGTTTTGAGCACAAGCGTCACAAGCGCGAGGCCGGCGAGCACGGAGGCCACGGCAAAGGCGCCGACGGCATTGTATTCGTTGTAGAGGATCTCGACATGCAGCGGCATGGTGTTGGTCAGGCCCCTGATATGGCCCGAGACCACCGACACCRCGCCGAACTCGCCCATGGCGCGCGCGTTGCACAACAGCACGCCGTAAAGCAGGCCCCATTTGATGTTGGGCAAGGTCACATGCCAAAACGTCTGCCAGCCATTGGCGCCGAGCGACAATGCTGCCTCCTCATCGCCGGTGCCTTGTTCCTGCATCAGCGGGATCAGTTCACGCGCAACGAAGGGGAAGGTGACGAAGACGGTGGCGAGCACGATGCCGGGCACGGCAAACAGAATGACGATGCCGTGCAGCTTGAGCCAGGGCCCAAGCAGGCTCGAGGCGCCGAACAGCAAGACATAGACCAGGCCCGAAATCACCGGCGACACCGAAAACGGCAGGTCGATCAGTGTGGTGAGGAAGGCCTTGCCCTTGAACTCGAACTTGGCGATGGCCCAGGCGGCAGCGACGCCGAAGACCAGGTTGAGCGGCACCGCAATGGCTGCGACCAGCAGCGTCAGCTTGATCGCCGAGATGGTGTCGGGCTCGTTGATGGCGCTGAGGAATGGCCCAATGCCACGCGAAAACGCCTGCTCGAACACCACCACCAGCGGCAGCAGCAAGAAGATGGCGAGGAAAGCGAAGGCGATCAACATCAGCGCCGCACGCGCCAGCGGCCGCTCGGTCACCGCAAGCGAGGCATGCGCGTGATAGGCGTCGGCGGGGTAGAGCTCGGGATCAGCCATAACGTTTGCGGGTCCGCGCCTGGATGAGGTTGATGATCAAAAGCATCAGGAACGACAGCGCCAGCATGATCGTGGCAATGGCGGTTGCCGCGGCATAATCGTATTCCTCAAGCCGGATGACGATCAAAAGAGGCGCGATCTCGGAGACATAAGGCAAATTGCCGGCAATGAAGATGACCGAGCCGTATTCACCGACACCACGGGCGAAAGCCAGTGCAAAGCCGGTGATGACGGCGGGTGCGAGGCCGGGAAACAGCACCTTGGAAATGGTCTGGAAGCGGTTGGCGCCCAGGGTGGCCGCGGCTTCTTCGACCTCCTTGTCGATCTCTTCGATGATCGGCTGCACGGTGCGCACGACGAACGGTAGGCCGATGAAGACAAGCGCGATGACGATGCCCAGCGGCGTATAGGCGACCTTGATGCCGAGCGGCGCCAAAAGCGCGCCCATCCAGCCCTTGGGCGAATAGAGCGTGGTCAGTGCGATGCCGGCGACCGCCGTCGGCAGCGCGAAGGGCAGGTCGACCATGGCGTCGATGATGCGGCGGCCGGGAAAACGGTAACGCACCAGGACCCAGGCAACGATGGTGCCGAACACGACATTGATGCTTGCTGCGACAAAGGCGGTGCCGAAGCTGATCTCCAGCGCCTTGACGGTGCGCCGGTCGGTGGCGATGGCGAAGAAATCGGCCCAGCCGAGCGAGGCCGAACGCCAGACGAGCCCCGACAAGGGGATCAGGATGATGAGCGTGAGGTAGGCAAGCGAGAAGCCGAGCGTCAATCCGAAACCCGGAATGACGCTCGGCTGTCTGAACCGCCACCCCGCAAAGGCGGGTGATGTGGTCATTTCGTCCTGGTCTTTGCCTTACTGGGCCGGCTTGTAGATCTGGTCGAATATACCACCATCTCCGAAGTGATAGGGCTGCGCCTTTGCCCAACCGCCGAAAATCGGATCGTCGATGGACACCAGCTTCAGCTTGTGCTGCTGTTGCAGGTCGGCGGCCGGCACCAGTTCGGGCTTGGACGGCCGGTAATGATGCTTGGCGGCGATGGTCTGGCCTTCCGCCGAGTAGAGATAGCTGAGGTAGGCTTCAGCGACCTTGCGGCTGCCCTTGGCGTCGACATTGGCGTCGACCACCGCGACCGGCGGCTCAGCCAGGATCGATTGCGGCGGGAAGACGATGTCGAATTTTTCGGCGCCGAATTCGTCGAGCGCCAGATAGGCCTCGTTTTCCCAGGCGAGCAGCACGTCGCCCTGCTCGCGTTCGGCGAATGTAACCGTCGAGCCGCGCGCGCCGGTGTCGAGGATCGGCACATGGGCGAAGAGATTGGCGATGTATTCCTTGATCTTCGTTTCGTCGCCACCAAACTGGCCGTTGGCCCAGGCCCAGGCGGCGAGATAGTTCCAGCGCGCGCCGCCCGATGTCTTCGGGTTCGGCGTGATCACCTGGACGCCGTCCTTGACCAGGTCGCCCCAGTCATTGATGCCCTTGGGATTGCCCTTGCGCACCAGGAAGATGATCGTCGAAGTGTAGGGCGAGGCGTTGTTGGGCAGGCGCGAGCGCCAGTCCGGATTGATCTTCTTCGACTTCTCGACGATCGCGGTGATGTCGCTTTCGAGCGCCAGCGTCACAACGTCCGCGTCGAGACCATCGATGACCGCGCGGGCCTGCTTGCCGGAGCCGCCATGCGACTGCTGGATCGTCACCGTCTCGCCGCTCTCGGCCTTCCAGTGCTTGGCGAAGGCTTCGTTGTAGTCCTTGTAGAGCTCGCGGGTCGGGTCGTAGGACACGTTGAGGAGCGTGGTATCGGCGAAGGCAAAGCCCAGGCCACCGAGTTGGACCGCGCCGGCCAGAACGGCCGAAAGCAGTATAGATCTGCGTGAAGTGGTCATTTCCGCCTCCGTTCGAATATGGTTCTACTCTATCGAACTGGTAGAAATTAGATGCACTGAACGTTTCGTATTTAGCCGCTCATGGGCAAAATACGGCCAAGCTGCGTGCCTGTCGGAAATTTTTTTGCTCGCTCAAAATTCCCGTTGGCCGCCTATGCGTCTCTTCGGGGATGCCGCACCGAAGACACCGACAATCAGAAGTAGGGGCGCGAGGTGTTGACGGCAAGGGGTGGCCTTGGGAGCGGTACTTTGTTGGGCACGCCGCGAGATTTGCGGTTCACCCGAAAAACCATTCGCATGAACACAGTTGCCATGCCGTGACGTGAACGACGTCAGAAACGGTCCAGAGTCGAGAGTGGAGGCGGTACCGGTGTCGGCGAGCATTGATGCGAGCACACACAGCCGCAGCCGTCTATTCCACGAACATCCTGACACTCGCGGCCGCGCCCCGTCGCGTCAATTTCAGTCAGCGTCGAGAAACCGGTGCCGTCAGGCTGCCAGGTCGCCTCGCGGCGGCGCGCGGCCGTACAGAACTGCGGCGGGGAGCAAACTCCGGCATCAGGAGCGTTTGGTGATGAGCGCAGTCCGGCCTGCCCAGAAGTCGTCGACTCCCTCCCACCAGAGCAGGCTTTCCTGGCGTAGCCACGGACGGAAAGCCGCGGGATCGGTGGACGCGTACAGTTTCATGTCCTGCAGGTCCTCCAGCAGTCCGACTGTCGCTGCCTCGCGAACATAGTCGTCGCCTTCGACATGCCAGCGCTCCACCACGTCGAAGACGGCGTCGAAACTGGCCGTGTCGCTCGCTTCCAGTTGCGCAATGAGGTGCCGGGCCAGTGCGTTCAGCGCCAGATAAAGGGGCGGCTCCAACTGATCGCGCCATCTTTCGCAGAACGCGTGCCACGCACCTTCAAATGTTGGATCGGCTTCGAGGATCGGGGCAAACATTTCCGCGTGCGTGATCATCTGGTGGCCTTCGTCGCTGCTCGATTCGTCATATTCCTGCAGTGTCAGCAGGCAACGGTTGCCGTTGCAAGCTGCGGGCTGGAAATGCCGGGTATCCAGGGCCGTGCGTCAGCGTGGAAGCGGGAGTTCCTACTCGACGAACACGCGGACGCTCGCGGCGCGGCCAGCGGCATCGATGACTGTCAGGGTTGAGTAGCCGGTGCCGTCGGGCTGCCAGGTCGCGGTGCGGCGGCGCTCGACGACAGCCAGCGGCTTGCCGTTGGCGAGCCAGCGAAACGGCGCGCGCCCGCCTTGCAGCTTGAGCACCAGCGGCGAAGCGACAGCCGATGCCGCGCCCAGTTCGACCCGTGCGCCGTCGGGCGGGAAGATGATCTGCGGCGCGGGTTCCGTGACTGCGGCGACGACCGGCAACTGTCCAGCCGGGGAAAAGCGCTCAAGCGTCACCGGCAGGTCGGCGCGGGCGGTGCGCAGCGTTCCCGCAGGCGGGCGCGGCAAGGCCATGGCGGGTAGGCCGGAGCGAGCAAAGCCCTCAAACAGGATAGGCGCCGCCGAGACATAACCCGACAGGCCGGGCACGGCACCGGCGTCCGGCCGTCCAGCCCAGACGCCCAGCACGTAGCGGCCGTCATAGCCGATCGACCAGGCGTCGCGGTAGCCGTAGGAGGTGCCGGTCTTGTAGGCGATGCTGCGCTTGGCAGCACCCTCCGGCGGCTTGACGCCGGATAGAATGTCGCCGATCTGCCAGGCCGCCTGTTGCTCGAGGATCATGCCGTTGGCGAGCGGGACAGGCGTGCTTGCGTCCGCCCCGTCGCGAAGAATCTTGGCGCGGCCGCCATTGGCAAGCCCGGTATAAAGCTGGACGAGATCGCGCAGCGAAACGCCGACGCCGCCCAGGCCGATGGCAAGGCCGGGCACCTCGTTCGGCGGTAGTTGCGGCACAACGCCGGCCTGGCGGAAACGCGCGGTCAACCGCTGCGGCCCGACAGCGTCGAGCAGGCGGATCGCGGGCACGTTGAGCGACAGCTGCAGCGCCTGGCGCACCGAAACGTCGCCCTGATAGCTCATGTCGAAATTCTTGGGCCGGTAGCCGGCGAAATCGGCCGGTCGGTCCTCGATCAGCGTTTCCTGCGCCACCAGTCCCTGTTCGAAGGCGAGACCGTAGATGAACGGTTTCAGGGTCGAGCCGGGCGAGCGCACCGTCCTGGTCATGTCGATCCAGCCGGAACGAGAGGCGTCGAAGAAATTGGCCGAACCGACTTCGCCGAGGATCTCACCGGTCATCGCGTCGGCCAGCACCATGGCGACCGAAATTTTTGGACCGAGCCGAATGGCTGCCTCGCGCGCCACGGCTTCAAGCCCTTCCTGCGCACTTTTTCGCAAGGTGAGCTGATGGCGGTCGACGCCTGGAGCGTTGCGCAGTGCCGCATCAGCGGCGTGCGGTGCGAGCGCGGGCAAAGCCAGACGCATGCCCGAGACGTCTTCGAGAGCTGCCCGCGCCGCCTCGCGTTCGCCGAGCAGGCCCGATGTCACCATGCGGCCCAGCACCCGGTCGCGCGCGGCCTGGGCAATTTTTGTATTGCGATCCGGCCGCCGCCTTTCCGGCAGCTGCGGCAGGGCGACCAAAAGAGCYGCTTCGGAAACCGTCAGCCGCTTCGGCTCCTTGCCGAAATAGGCAAGCGAGGCAGCGCGCACGCCTTCGAGATTGCCGCCGTAGGGCGCGAGCGTCAGGTAGCGTTCGAGGATTTCGCGCTTTGTCAGCCGCCGCTCGATCTGCAGCGCGCGGGCGAGCTGCCTGAGCTTGGAGCCAAAACTGCGCTCCGTCCGTGGCTCGATCAGCCGCGCCAGCTGCATCGACAGCGTCGAGCCGCCGGAGACGATGCGGCCATTGGTGACGAATTGCTGGGCTGCGCGCCCCAGCGCCAGCACATCGACGCCTTCATGGTCCCAGAAGCGCTTGTCCTCATAGGCGACCAGCATCTTCACCAGTTGCGGGTCGACCTGGTCGAGGTTGACCCCAAGCCGCCAATGCCCGCTCGGCGTTGCGAAAGCGCGCAACAGCTGCCCGTCACGGTCGACCACTTCGGCGGAGAGCACAAGCTTTTCCGGCAGCGGCGGCGGAAAAGCACGATCCAGCGCGTAGAGGCTGCCGGCGGCGAGGGCTGTGAGCGCTGCAGTCGCAGTCGTCCAGCGGGCGATCCTGCGTGCATATTTTCCGGTGAACATGGCTCTGCCCCTCACCCTCACCCTTACCCTCTCCCCGTAAACGGGGCGAGGGGGGCGTCAGCGTTGCCGCTTGTCCCTTCTCCCCGTTCACGGGGAGAAGATGCCGGCAGGCGGATGAGGGGCAGCGCGAACCCTCCCGCCGACGTCGATGCTGAACTGAAAGCAGACATCTTATTCCGCCTTCACCTCCATCATGCCGGTGGCCGTCCGTGCCGAGAACTGCGGCCGGTACATGTCCTCGACGCTCGCCGCCGGGTGCATGTAGACGCCAGGCGTCACCGCGCGCACGACATAGGCCAGCGTAAACTCCTGGTTGGAGCCTTCGCCGCTGTTCATGGCGGCGACGAAGCGGTCGTTGCGGAATTCGAGATGGGCGGCTTCCGTCTGTTCCAGCCAGGAGAAGTTCGACAAACTGGCGCTGTTGACTAGCCCCGGATTGTCGATCTCGAAGCCGGCCGGCAGCATGTCCGAGACCAGGATACGCGAGGCCCAGTCGTTGAACTCCCTGACCTTGAGCACCACGACGAAGCGCTCGTTCTGCTGGGCCTCCGTCACATTGGCCTCGCTGCCGTCGAGACGGTAGTAGGTGCGGGCGATCTCAAAACCGTCGCCGCCGGCGGGCAAAGGTTGTGCCGGAGCAGCGACTGTCGTCACCACCGCCTGAAGCGCATCCTTGCCCTTGTTGGCGATGACGATCGGGTTGATCAGGAGATCAGCGCCTCCGACCCGCTGCGAATAGGCCCCAGAGTGGGTGGCCCCGTCGACATCGAGCGAAATCGCCTCGTTTCCGGCTTTCAGCGCCCGCGCCGCAAGCAGCATCCAGGCGTTGTCCTGGGTGCTGGTCCACTGTGCCGAAGCGCGGTCCGCTGCCACCATCTTGACCAGTGCGGGCACCACCGAAGGCAACGGCTTGCTTTCAGCGGCGAGCGCCAGCATGGCCGCGCCATCGCGCAGGCGCGAGCCATAGTCCGAGCGGTACCAATCGTGTTCGGGCGTCGCCTTGGCGAGTTGCAGGGCCGCCCCGAACAGGTTTTCCGAACGCTGGCCATCGCCGTAAAGTGCAAGGCTAGCACCGAGCTGCGCCACCGCCATGGGGCTGGTGAAGGCTTCGAGCTTGGAGTCGGCGAAGTAGCGCAGGTCGCCGACCGAGGCCTTCTTGTTGCGCGCCAGCACATAGAGGGAATAAGCGATCTCCGAGCCGCGATCCTCGACATCGACGTCGTAGCCGATGGCGTTCTGCAGGTTGTTGAGCGCCTGCATCATCGCGCCTTGAGGTACGTCGAAGCCCTTTTCGCGTGCCCTTGTCAGGAAGTCGGTGACATAGGCGTCGAGCCAGAGGTCGCCGGAACCGGGCGACCACAGGCCGAAACTGCCCGAAGACGACTGGTAGTTGAGCACGCGGTAGATCGCGTCCTGGATGCGCCCGCGCAGTTCAGGATCGTCGGCCATGCCGTTGTCGGCGCTGAGCTCGCTGACATAAAGCAGCGGCAGTGCCCGGCTGGTGGTCTGCTCGGCGCAGCCATAGGGGTAGCGGTCGAGCGTCATCAGCAATGACGGCACGTCGAAGGCAGACGCCAGCGACACGCCGACACTGACATGGGCATCGTCGAGCAGGCTTGCGGCCAGCAGCTCCTTGTCGATGCGCAGCGACGCATTCGGCTTGAGGTCCACCACCATGCGCGTGGTCACCGGCAACTGGCCGGGACGCACCGGGAAGGAGAGTTCCTGCTCGACTTCGAGCCCATCGGCGTTGGCAAGACGGATGGTCAGCCCTGCGGTTCCCGCCGTCAGTGGCATAAGCGGGATCGACAGCGTCTGGCGCTTGCCTGGCTCAAGCGTCACTTTTTCGGGCAGGGCGGCATCGCCGGTCGACAGGTCCCCTGACGTCTCGACAGCGAGCGAATAGTCGCCAGCCGGGGCATCGGTGTTGGTGATGTCGAGCGTCATTTCAGCGAAATCGCCCGGCGCCATGAAGCGTGGCATGCCGGCCGTCAGCACGATCGGATCGCGTACGATGACGTCGCCTGTGGCGTGGCCGACAGCAGTCTTGGTCCAGGCCACGCTCATCACGCGCACAGTGCCGTTGAACTGCGGGATGTCGAAATCGACAGTCGCCTTGCCGTCGGCGTCGAGTTCGACGATGCCGGAGAAGAAGGCGACAAGCTTTTCCTTGGGCGGGCTGCCTTGCGAGGTCAGTGCAGCGCCATCGCCGCCGGTGCGCAGCTTGCCCATGGCGCCCAGCGAACCGTCGATCAGGCGTCCATAGAGGTCGCGCAGCTCGAGCCCGAGCATACGCTGGCCGAAATACCAGCCTTCGGGGTCCGGCACCTTGTAGTTGGTCAGGTTGAGGATGCCGACATCGACGGCCGCAACCGTGACATAGGCCTTTTCGCCAGCCGCGGCCCCCGTCACCGAAACCGGGATCGAAAGTGTCTGACGCGGCACGGTCTTTTCGGGAAGCGCCAGCGCGACATTCAGTTTCTTGTCGGCGGGATCGACGGCCAGCCATTTCAGGCCGATGGCGCGTGCCGGCATGCGCGATTCCTGCGCCTCGCCGGGGCGATAGAGCGTGGCGGTCACATAGGCCCCGGCACCCCAGTCTTCGCCGACGGGGATGTCAACGGTGGCACCGCCTTCGGGAATGCTGGCGGTGACGGTCTTCAGCAGCTTTTCAGCGCCGACAGTGACCAGAAGTTCGCCAGCAAAACGGGGCGAAACCTGAAGTTTTGCCACTTCGCCTGCTCTGTAGGTCTCTTTGTCGAGCGCGACTTCGAGGCCGTCGGGCGTCTCTGTCGAGGTCGCCGACACATACCAGCCGGCGTCGAACTCATAGCTTGTCGCCGAGCCCGCCGGATCGGCGGTCTCGACCTCGAGGCGGTAGCGGCCCCAGTCGACGGGCATTGAAACGGTGGCTTCGCCATCGGCGGTGAGGTCGATCTGGCCGGTCGCCACCGACTTGGTGAAGGTCACCGGCTCGTAGTTCCAGCTGTTGCCCGAGCGGTACCATTGGTAATTGCGCTCGACCTTGACCAGCGACCACTGGGCGCCGGCGAGTGCCGCGCGCTTGCCGTCGGGCTCGGCGGCGATCAGGCTAAACTTGGCAGTGCCGCCCTGCGGCACTTCCTCGCCCGAGAAGTCGGGGCGGATGCCGATCATGGTGGCTTGCGGGCGGATGCCGATGTCGAGCTTTTCTTCGACGGCGCGGCCTCCGCTTTCGCGCATGCGCACCGTGAGTGCAGCGTTGACCAGGCGGGTCGTCGAGGGCAGCTGGCCGACCGAAACGGGGAAGGTCGCCTTGCCGTCATCGCCGACGACAGTCAGGTCGGTCAGCGGGATGCGGGTGGCTTCGCCTTGCTCTTCGTCGGCGAGGCCGAAATAAAAGCCCTTGAAGGCATCCCATTCGCGCTTCGTCGACAGCGTCACCTCACCTTCGAGCGCGAGGCCGGCGGCAGGTGCGCCATAGAGGAAGCGGCCGTCGACGGTGGCTGTGGCGGTTTCACCGGCCGCGATCTCGTTGCGGTCGGCGGTCAGCGTGAATTCGATGCGGTCGGGCACGAAGTCCTCGACCAGGAACATCTGGCTGGCGACGGCTGGCTGCTTGGGGTCGGTGTGGATGGCAAGCGTCCAGGTGCCGCGCATGGCCGCACTCGATAGCGCAAGGTCGACGGCGTGGCCGCCGGCATTGCCACCCTGGCTGACGATACGTCGGTCCTCGACGCCGTCGGGCCTTGTGAAAATGAAGGTCAGCGGCAGGTTGTCGACGCCCTTGGCTGCGTCGTCGCGCGCCAAAGCTGCGGCATGTACGGTTTCGCCGACGCGGTAGATGCCGCGTTCGGTCCAGGCATAGACGTCGAGCGCGCCAGGTGCGGCGCGGCCGGTGACGCCACGGTCGGACAGGTCGAAGCCAGCACGGGTCATGTCGAGGAAGACGAAATCGGCGTCGCCCTGCTTTGCCATTAGCACGGCCGGCGCCAGGCCACCTTCGCCTCGGGTCAGGCCTGGGGTGAAGGTGGCACGGCCCTCGGCGTCGGTTTTGGCGGTGCCGAGGATCTCGTTGTTGCGGGCAAGCAGCGTCAGTTCGGCATCGGCGATCGGCTTGGCCGAACCGAGCGAGCGGGCGAAGACGTTGAGCCCGTCCTGGCCGGTATAGGTCGACAGCCCGATGTCGGAGACGACGAACCATTGCGTCGCCTTGGTCGCCCAGGTGTCGCTCTTGTCGTCGACGGGTTGCGCGGTCAGCACATAGACGCCGGGCTTGCGGTTGGGCAGCGCTTCATCGACCGGGAAGGAGGTCGTCACCTCCTTGTTGAGCTCGTTGACGATCGCCAACTGGCCTTCCCAGACCGGCTCGCCCATCTGGTCGGCGATGTTGGAAACGTCATAGCCGTCGAGCTGGCGCAGGAACTGGTAGCCGGACAAAAGCTGTGCCAGCGAACGGTCGCCGACGCGATAAAGCTTCATGTCGGCAGCTTCCATGTTGACGGTGACGACAGGAATGCCGCGGCGGGCGGAGGAGGGCAGAACGAAGCTGTCGCCGGTGAAGCGGGCCGATTGTGCGCGGTCCTGGACATACACACTGAGCACCACGGGTGCTGCGAGCACCTCGCCGAGGGCCGCTGGCAGGCCGGAGCGGAAGGTCACGCGGTAATGCTGGCCGTGCTCGAGCCCTTCGACGCAGATCTGCTTGTCCTTGGCCTCGACGCTCTTGGGCGCCGCGTCGTCGACGGTGACGAAAGGCGCGTAGACGACACCCGTCTTGACCAACTCTTCCGAGAACTGGGCGCAGACGCGCGGCGAGGTGGTGTCGGCGTCGATGGAGTGCTCGACGACGCGGAAACCTTTTCGCGCCTTGAGGTCTTCGTATGTGGCACGCACGGAAGCCGAATTGTCGAGCGCAAGGCTCGCCTCATAGGCCTGCAGTGAAGGCCTGAACATGTCGCGGCGGTCAAGGCCAGCGGCCAGGATCGACAGTATGTCGGCGCGGTTCTTTGCGTTGCGCGACAAAAGATAGGCGTTGTAGGCGCTCGACGTCGCGTCGCTCTGCAGCGATGCTGTTTCTTCGCCATTGATCGGCTGCACGGCGGCCGTGGCGCGCGCAAGGCGCGTCCAGATCGCTGCGTCGTCGGGCAGGATCGCGGCTGCGGCGCGGAATTTCTGCATCGCCGTGCGTGGGTCGCCCTGCAGCATTGAATTGTCGCCGCCATCGGTCAGCGCCGCGAGGCCTTCGTCGCCTGTTACCACCGAGCCATTGGTCAATGCCTTGCGGTACTGGCGTGCCTCGTCGGCCATCGAGGCCGGGAAGAACGACAGTTCGGCCGGCGCGCCGATGTCGGGCTCGCCATTGACCGGCACGACCTTGCCCCCGACTGCGCCTGCAAATGGCTTGATCAGGGCGAAGTCGGACTTGAGGAAGCACCATTTCGCCTTGGTGTTGTAGGTGAAGGCGCGGCAAGACTGGTCACCCAGGCACGATGTCTGGCACTGGTCGAGCGTCACATTCTGCTCCGACCGCAGGTCGAAACCGAAGTAATCGCTGTTTTCGGTGGTCACGACGCGGCGTGCCTCGACTGCCGCAGCCCCTGATACCAAACCCAAAAAGAGAAGAACGAATACCGGAAAAACCCGAGCCGCACGCATATTCATGTCCCTCCAACACACTCATCGCCGCTCAAAGCGACATGTTCGAACTTGCCGCCGCACTGTCGACACGGCCAGCTTACAGGCTAAGCCCGCTTCTTAATACTTGTCTTGGACGCTGTGCATGGTATTGCCCCTGCCATGCGGATCGCCCCGATGAACACACCCGAATCCCTGTCCCGGATGTCATTCATTTGCCCAAGGAATTCTGACATATCGAATGTGGCTGCTTTACGAAAAGCCATAAACTTCATTCCAATTTTAGGATTGGGAGTTACCTTGGCTTGATGTTTTTGCGGCGTATGCGTGGATTCGACAGATCAACCACCGCCCGCGTGCTTTCGCGCGCGGCGATGGCTGTGCTGTTGTCGACGACAATTCTCGCCGTTGAAATGCACAAGGCATCGGCCTTCGAAATCTTCGGCATCAGGCTGTGGGGCTCGGCCAAGGAAGAAGATACCGACATCGTCGATCCGCTCGACTATGCCGTCACTTTCGAGGTCATTGGCGCCGACGACGATTTGCGCTCCGCACTCGAAAAGGCCTCGCTGCTGAAAGGCGAGGAAGATCGTCCGGTTTCCGGTTCGCTCGGCCTGCTCGCCAAGGCGCGCAACGACCGCGAGCGGCTGGTTGCGGCACTGTTTTCCAAGGCGCGCTACGATGGCGTGGTCAAGATCGCCATTGCCGGCAAGTCGCTCGACGACCTCGCACCCGACGCCGTCTTCAATGGCCCGCAGCCGATCCCGGTGACGGTCACCATCCAGCCCGGGTCGATGTTCACGCTCGGCGACGTCGTGCTCAAGGGTGACGCCGCCAATATCAGGGGCGCCGATTTCGGCCTGATCGCTGGCGGCAATGCCAGCTCGGATGCGATCTTGAAGGCGGAAGCCCAAATCGTGCGCGCGCTCAAGGAAGAGGGCAGGCCGCTCGCCAAGGTGACGAACCGCACCATCGTCGCCGACCATGCCACCACTACGCTCGACGTCACCCTAGACGTCGCCGCTGGCCCGATCGCGGGTTATGGCGCAACGACGGTCGAAGGCACCGAGGCCGTGGACCGCGACTTCACCGTCTACATGACCGGGCTGGAACGCGGCCGCCGCTATTCGCCCAAGGAGATCGACGACGCGCGCAGCAGGCTTTTGGCGCTCGACGTGTTCAGCTCGGTGTCGATCAACGAGGCGCTTGCGCTCGATCCTACCGGCGAGATCCCCATCGGCGTCCGCGTCAGCGAACGCAAGATGCGTTATTTCGGCGCCGGCGCCAGCTACTCCACCACCGAAGGTTTCGGCGTCGAGGGCTATTGGGGCCACCGCAACCTGTTTGGGCATGCCGAAAAGCTGCGGATAGGCGGCTCGATCGGCCGCATCGGCGACACGATGGAGCTCAACAAGCTCAACTACAATGCCGGCATCATGTTCGAAAAGCCAGGCGTCATCGGGCCAGCCTCGAAGTTCTTTTCCAGTGCCAAGGTGTCCTACGAACATCCTGACGCCTATGACATCTTTTCGATCAAAGGCAATGCGGGCGTCTCGTATGAGCTGACCAAGGAGCAGACGCTGTCGGCCGAGCTGGCCGTCGAATATTCCGACATCGAGGACGCGCTCAATCCCGATGGCCAGCGCTATCTGCTTGTCTCGACGCCGCTCCAATATGCTTATGACAACCGCGACGACAAGTTGAACCCGACACGTGGTTTTCGCGCGCTCGCTTATGCCGAGCCGACCTACGATGCGCTCAACAGCAACGCCTTCGTCAAGCTCAAGGGCGAGGGATCGACCTATTACGGGCTCGGCCCCAACAACCGCTTCGTGCTCGCGGGGCGCGCCGCGATCGGGTCGATCCTTGGCGCCAGCCTGCAAGAAGTTCCCGCCGACCGGCGCTTCTACGCGGGTGGCGGCGGCTCGGTGCGCGGTTACGCTTATCAGGGCATCGGCCCGCATCTCAACGGCCAGCCCACCGGCGGCCTGTCTTACGCCGAGGGCTCGGTCGAGATCCGCTATGCGCTCAACGACAAGATCGGCATCGTGCCGTTCATCGACGCTGGCACCGTTTCGGCCGAGCAGTTCCCCGATTTCTCCAGCGTGAGCGTGGGTGCCGGCATCGGCGTCCGCTACCTCACGCCCTTCGGCCCGCTGCGCGTCGACGTGGCAGTGCCGCTCAATCCCGGCCCCGACGATCCGAGCTACGGCATCTATGCCGGCGTTGGCCAGGCGTTCTGATCGCGATGGTTATGCTGAAGAAAATCCTGCGCATCCTCCGCATCGCGATAGCAGTCGTTCTGGCTTTCGTGGTCGGTGCCACCGCTGTCTTCACGCTGACGTCCAAGGGCCGCGAAAACCTTGCCGGGCTGATTTCGTCAGTTGCCTCCACCGACGATCAGAAGATCAAGCTGAGCGGGTTGAACGGCATCTGGTCGGGTAGTCTCAGGCTCGACAATGTGGTGATCGAAGACCGTCAGGGCGCATGGCTCGCATTGCGCGGCGTTTCGGTCGACTGGTCGCCCTTGGCGCTGTTTTCGCGCACCTTCCGCGCCGACAAGGTTGCTGTTGATCGCATCGAGGTCGCGCGGCTGCCTGCCGCCGGCGCCAAGAAGCAGAGCAGCAGCGGCGGTTTTTCGCTGCCGGTTTCGGTTGACGTCAAACAAATCGACCTGCCCGAAATCGCGCTGGGCGAAGCGCTCGCTGGCACCGGCATCGCCGAACTTGCCGCCAAGGGCATGTTGCGCGCCGACCGTTCGCCGCTCGGCATCGAAACCAAGCTCAACATCGCGCGCAGCGACGGCAAGGAAGGCGTTGTCGATGCCGATATCGCGTTTGCGCCCGCCGACAATCGCATCGCGCTCAATATTCGCGCTGCCGAGCCTGCAGGCGGCATCATCGCCAACATCCTGAAACTGCCCAACCAGCCGGCCGTCGAACTGATCGTGTCGGGCGAGGGGCCTGCCGCCAACTGGAGCGGCAACGGCACGTTTACCGTCGACGGCAAGGTCGTCACCCGCATTTCCGGCACGCATCAGCTGACCRACCAAGGCAACGTTGTTTCAGCCAAGGGCGACGGCGCTTTCGAAGATTTTGTTCCAGCGATGCTCAAGCCGCTTTTGGCCGGCAACACCACCTTCGACGTCGCCGGCACCAGGACGACCACTGGCGGCATCGACATCGAACGCGCCACAATTGCCAGCAGCGCCTTGACCGCAACTGCCGCCGGTTCGCTCAACCCTGAAGGTGCCGCCGATCTGTCGCTCGACGTCAAGGCCAACAGCGCGCCCATCGTGCTCAGCCTCGGCAGCGACGCCCAGCCGGTCACGGTCGCCATCAATGCCGCCAGCCTGCGTGCGCTTGGCGATGGCAAGGCCCCGGCCATCGATTTCAGCGCCTCGCTGGTCTCGGTCATCGCGGGCAACTCGGAACTTCGCGACATCGTGGCGTCAGCCCATTCGGATGCCTTCGACATCGCCGGGCGCAGCGGCCCGGTGGCGATCAAGCTGGGTGTGGCAGAACTCAAGACTGATGTCGCCACATTGGCACCACTGGTTGCAGGGCGCGTGTCCGTCGACATGGCGGGGTCGATCAGCAAGACACAAATCGTCGTCGACGAAGGTACCATCCGCTCGGATGCGCTCAACGGCCAGATGAACGCCAAGGTGAACCTGGCCGATCTCGCGCTCGAACTCGGGCTCAAGGCCGACGTGCTGTCCAGCGCACTGCCGGCTGGTGTTCGCATTGCGTTGGCCGAGCGGACGCAGTTTTCGGCGACCGCAAGCCGTGACGCGGAAGGTGCATTCGCCGCCAACGCCATCGAACTCACCTCAGGCGCGTTGAAGGCCCAAGGCACCGCGCGCGTGAAGGGCAGTGAGATCGACGCCGATCTCAAGGGTTCCTTCGCCGACGTTTCGCTGCTGTCCAAGCAGGCCAAGGGCGCCATCGATTTCGCGCTCACCGCCAAGGGCGCGCGCACCGCGCCCGACGTCTCGCTTACCGTCACCAGCGACCGCATCGAAGCGGCTGCGCGCGAAATCACAGGGCTCAATTTAACGGCAACCGGCAAGATCGATCCGGCAAATCCGGCAGCCAATGTGGCACTCACCGGCGATGTCGCTGGCCAGCCGCTTCAAGGCAATGCCGTGCTGCGCACGGCCGATGGAAGGCGCGAGATCAAGGGCCTGTCGCTGTCGCTTGGGCAAAACAAGCTTTCCGGCGACCTCGTGCTCGACCAGGGTTTCGTGCCGCTCGGCACGATCACCATCGACATGCCCGACATCGGGCCGCTTGCGGCCCTCGCGCTTGAAACTGCTGAAGGTGACGTGCGCGGCAAGATCAACTTCACCCGCAGCGGCGACATCCCCCAGGTAACGGTCAACGCGACCACCGGCTCGCTCAAGCGCGGCGACCTCGCCGCCAATGACGTGGCGATCAACGCCGACATCCTGAACTATCTCAAGGCACCGGCGATCTCAGGCACGATCAAGGCCAAGTCGGTAACCTCGGGCAAGACCGTCATCTCTGGCGTCGCTGTCGACCTCAAGCGCGACGGCGAGTGGACCGGCTTCTCCGGTGGCGCCACCGTGGCCGACATTCCGGCAAAGGCTGCCGGTCGCGTCAAGCTGGCGGGTGGTGTGACGACCATCGAGCTTGCCTCGGGCGAGGCGACGATGCGCGGAATCCGCGCGGCGCTCTCCCGGCCGACCACGGTTTCGATCGCGGGCGGCACAACGACGCTCGACCGTCTGGCGCTGAACCTCGGCGGCGGCACCGCAACCATTTCCGGCACCGCCGGTTCGGCCCTCAATCTCGATGCGACGCTAGCCAATGTGCCGGCATCGCTCGCCAACTCGTTCTCGCCAGGTCTCGGCGCTGCCGGTTCGATCTCGGGTACGGTCAAGGTCTCAGGTGCTGCTGCGAACCCGACTGTCGGCTTTGACCTCGACGTGACAGGCGCTGCAACCTCGCAGACTATGGGGGCCGGCTTCGGTCCCATGAATATCGGCTCCACCGGCACCTTTGCCGGCGGCCGGCTCACCTTCCAGTCGACCATCGGCGACGGATCGGGCCTGGCGCTCAAGGGCGGCGGCACAGTCGTCACCAATGCACCGGTCACACTCGATCTCAATTTCGCTGGTCCAGTGCCGTTCTCGTTCCTCGCCCGCACGCTTGCGGCCCAAGGCATGGCACTGACCGGCTCAGCCGACGTCAACGTCCAGGTGCGCGGCCCCGCCACATCGCCTGTCATCAGCGGCAGTGTGCGTGCATCGGGCTCACGGCTTTTGATGGCGCAGTCGGGCATTGCCATCAACGACATCAATCTCGACGTCGGTATCGCCGCAGGCGTTGCCCGCATCAACCGGCTCACCGGGTCGCTGTCGACCGGCGGCCAGCTTACGGCCAGCGGTACGGTCGGCACCGATGCCTCCACGGGCTTCCCGGCGGATATCACCGTCAAGCTCACCGATGGCCGCTACACCGACGGCCGCGTGGTCACGGCCAATCTCGGTGGCGACATCGCCATCAAGGGCCCGTTGACGAAGGCACCGGTGCTTTCAGGCACCATCAATCTCGCTCGTACGGTCATCAGCATCCCCGAAAAATTCCCGGGTTCGCTGACCGCCGTCGACGTCAAGCACAAGAACGCTCCCAAGGCCGTTGTGGCGCAGCAAGAAGCGATGCGTCCGCCGACCCAGGCCAGCGGCGGCACCGGAGCGCTCGTCCTCGATGTCACGATCAACGCGCCCAGCCAGATATTCGTCCAGGGCCGCGGCCTCGACGCCGAGCTCGGCGGCACGCTGCGCCTGTCGGGTTCGTCCGCCGCTCCGCAGGCCGTCGGCGAGTTCACGCTCAAGCGTGGCCGGCTTTCCATCCTGGGCAAGCGGCTTAACTTCACCAGGGGTTCGGTCGGATTCTCCGGTTCGCTGGTACCGACGATCAATTTCGCCGCCGAGACAACCGCCGGCGACGCGACCGTCACCATCACCGTCACCGGTGAGGCCAACAACCCGAAATTTTCCTTCTCTTCGGTGCCCGCTCTGCCTGAAGACGAAGTTTTGGCGCGGTTGATTTTTGGCCGTTCGATGTCGAACCTGTCGCCCCTGCAGATCGCCCAGCTGGCCGAAGCGGCGGCCCAGATGGCCGGCATCGGCGGCTCCACCTCGCTGCTGTCGAGCCTGCGCGCGACGCTTGGCGTCGATGATCTCGACATCAGGACCAACGACCAGGGCGAAACGTCAGTTGCTGTCGGCAAGTATCTGAACGACCGCACCTATTTGTCACTGGAGGCGGGCGACAAGCCGGGTTCGGGCAAGGCCACCATCGACCTCAATGTCGGCCGTGGCGTCAAGCTGCGTGGCCAGGCCACGGACGCCGGCGAAGCCAAGGGCGGCATCTTCTACGAACGTGAATATTGAGCCGGCAGACAGCCGGTTCTGACATCATCAGCAAAGTGTCGTGGCACTGTCGTTGATTGTTGGAACGCAGGTAAATTAGCAAAGGCGAAGATTCCAGCGAATCCGGCGCGCATTACCATTTTTGCGCCAACTTTGTCGCTATCGCGCGAACTGCCCCCCTCCCAAAATTGCAGACTTGGTTCCGGGAACGACGACATCCAACCGTTTTGACAACGGGAAATGGATGCGGAATGGTAACGTTACAGGCCACTTCAATGGGAGACGGAAATGACATTCTACAAGAGCAACTCAGATCTTGTTCCCAGCCACATCCGTGAGCTGGCCAAGAGCGCCGGGACCGGCGAAATGGACCGCCGCGAGTTTCTGGCCCTGGCGAGCGCCTTCGGCGCCACGACAGCGATGGCCTACGGCATGCTGGGGCTGGTCGCGCCGAGCGAGGCCTTGGCGCAGGAGCCCAAGAAAGGCGGTGTCATCCGCGTTTCGATGTTCGTGAAGGATCAGAAGGATCCGCGCAGTTACGACTGGCCGGAAATGGCCAATGTCACGCGTCAGTTCCTCGAGCCGCTGGTCAAATACACCCGCACCTTCACATTCGAGCCGGCCCTGCTCGAAAGCTGGGAAATCAACGACGACGCCACCGAGTACAAGCTGAATGTGCGCAAGGGTGCGACCTGGAACAACGGCGACGAGTTTAACGCCGACGACGTCATGTTCAACCTGCTGCGCTGGTGTGACGGTGCTGCCGAAGGCAACTCGATGGCGGCCCGCATGGGCGCGCTTGTCGATCCGGCGACGAAGAAGGCCAAGGAAGGCGCCATCACCAAGGTCGACGACTACACCATCGCTATCAAATTCCCGGCGCCCGACATCACCTTCATTCCCGGCGTGTCCGACTATCCGGGCATCATCGTCCACCGCGACTTCGAAAAGAACGGCTCCAACCTTGTCAGCCATCCGATCGGCACCGGGCCTTTCGAGCTGGTTTCCTACGATGTCGGCTCGAAGGCCATTCTCAAGCGGCGCGAAAACGGCAAGTGGTGGGGCGGTGAAGCCTATCTCGACGGCGTCGAGTTCATCGACTACGGCCCTGATCCGTCCGCTGCCGTCAACGCCTTCGAAGCGGGCGAGGTCGACACCAACTATGAAACCGTGGCCGACTATGTCGACATTCTCGATGGGCTTGGCCTGGTTAAGTCGGAGGTAAATACCGCTGCGACGATCGTGGCGCGCATGAACGTTAGCAACAAGCCGTATGACAACCAGAAAGTCCGCAACGCGCTTCAGATGGCAGTGGACAACGCGACCGTTCTGCAACTGGGCTATGGTGGCCGTGGATCGGTGGCGGAAAACCATCACGTATCGCCGATCCATCCGGAATATGTCGAACTGCCGAAGAAAGCCCGCGATATCGCAGGCGCCAAGAAGCTGCACGACGAGTCCGGCGTCGGCGACATCGAGCACGACCTCATCACCACGGATGAGGACTGGCACAAGAATACCGGCGACACCATTGCGGCTCAGATCCGCGAGGCCGGCATCAAGGTCAAGCGCACAGTGCTTCCGGGTTCGACCTTCTGGAACGACTGGACGAAGTACCCCTTCTCGATGACAACCTGGAACATGCGCCCGCTTGGCGTGCAGATCCTGGTGCTCGGCTACAAGTCGGGCGAAGCCTGGAACGAAAGCGCATTTGCCAATCCGGATTTCGACAAGAAGCTGACCGAAGCCACGGCGCAGCCCGATGTCGAGAAGCGCAAGTTGCTGATGAAGGATCTCGAGCAGATCCTTCAGGACTCCGGTATCCTGATCCAGTCCTATTGGCGGTCGCTGTTCAATCACTCCGCCAAATATGTAATGAACCACGGCATGCACCCGACAAACGAGCACGACTTCTACCGGGTCTGGCTCGACAAGGAGGCCTAAGCCGTCCACTGTTGAGGGGAGGGACCTCTGCGTCCCTCCCGCTGTTCGCCAGGCGGTCCCGGTCATGCCGGGAGCGCCTGATACAGAGCCCAACCCAGCAGGCAGGGGGCGACAACAGTGCTTTCATTCATCCTCAGACGCCTCGGGACCATCGGGCTGACGATGCTGTGCCTGACGCTCGTCGTCTTTTTCCTGATCAACCTCGATCCGAACCTGAAGAAACTGGCGATCAGCCAGACCGAGATGCGCGCCAGCTCAGAGCAGCTCGAAAGCTGGCTGCAGCGCAACGGCTATCGGCAGAACTTCTTCGTCCGCTACGGCCAATGGCTCGGCGTGATGCCGAAGCAACCGAACATCGACCCGGCGACCGGCCAGGCCGTGCCGCGCTTCTCTTTCTGCAACGAACCTTCGGTGCCGCAATTCTCCGGCGTGCTGCAAGGCGATTTCGGCTGCTCGACCAAATTCAAGGCGCCGGTGGCCAAAAAGCTGTTCCCGGCACTCGGAGCCACCGGCATCCTGATGTTCTGGGTGATGGTGACGATGGTCCCGATAGCGCTTCTGATCGGCATCTTGGCCGGCATGCGCGAGGGCTCGCGCACCGACCGGACCTTGTCCGTTGCCTCGATCGCAACGACGGCCACGCCCGAATATGTCTCGGGCGTCATCTTCACCGTCATCTTCGCCTCGTGGCTGGGCTGGTTCAATGGCTCGGCCGCGAGCGCCACTTCGCAGGGCATCACCTTTTACAATTTCACCCTGCCTGTCATGACCATGGCGATCTACGGCATCGGCTATATCGCCCGCATGACCCGTGCCTCGATGGTCGAGGTGATGACCCAGCAATATATCCGCACCGCTCGGCTCAAGGGGCTTTCATTCGGCAATGTCGTGGTCAAGCACGCGCTGCGCAACGCGTTGATCGCGCCATTCACCGTCATCATGCTGCAGTTCCCCTGGCTGCTCACCGGTGTAGTGATCGTCGAGACGATGTTCCGCTATCAGGGTTTCGGCTTCACGCTGGTCGAAGCCGCCGGCAACAACGATATCGACCTTTTGCTCGGCTGCTCGCTGGTCTCGGTCTTCGTCGTCCTGGTTACGCAGCTGATCTCCGATGTCGGCTACGCCTATCTCAATCCCCGCATCCGGGTTCAGTAGGAGATCCGCATGCAGATCGAATATATCGGCGGTTTCCAGGTCTTCCTCGGCGTGCTCGCCCGCTTCTGGCCGGTATGGCTGGCGTTGGCCATTGTGCTGGTTGCCAGCTTCAACTTCCGCAAACATCTCGGCCTTTATGGCCAGCTCTTCGATTCCGGCGTCGGAATAGCAGGCGTGACGATCTGCTTCTTCTGGCTGTTCACGGCGATCTTCGCTGCCAAGGTCGCGCCGTTTGATCCGCTCGCCCAGATCCCGATCATGAAGGACGCGCTGCCCGGCGCCATCGAGCCGGCGTCCAAGCAGATCTACCTGTTCGGCGGCGACAAGCTCGCCCGCGACGTCTTTTCGCGCGTGGTTTATGGCAGCCAGATCGTGCTGATCATCGCACCCGCCGCCACCATGTTCGCGCTGATGGTCGGCATCACGCTCGGCCTCCCGGCGGGCTACTATGGCGGTCGCATCGACTCCGTCCTGTCGTTCCTCGCCAACCTCGTTCTGGCCTTCCCGGTGATCCTGCTGTTTTACCTTCTGGTCACGCCCGGAATCATGGACACGCCCATACCCTACGCACTGGCCGGGCTGTTTTTCCTGTTCCCGATCATCTTCTTTTCCGTGCTGTTTTACACCCGCTTCAAGGCCCGGCCCGACCGCATCTATCTGTTGCTCGGCATCACGCTGTTGTTTGGCGGCTGGATCTATGCCGGCCTTGTCTTCAATGCCGACCCGTTCGGCATCGTCTCGATCGAGCCCAACCAGCTCAACATCTTCGTCGCCGTCGTCTTCGCCTCCAGCCCCGGCGTGTTCCGTATCGTTCGTGGCCTGACCATGGATATCAAGACGCGCGACTATGTCGCCGCCGCCCAGACACGCGGTGAGACGCCCTGGTACATCATGCTGTGGGAGATCCTGCCTAATGCGCGCGGGCCGCTGATCGTCGATGCCTGCCTGCGCATCGGCTACACCACCATCCTGCTCGGCACGCTCGGCTATTTCGGACTGGGCCTCGCGCCCGAAAGTCCCGACTGGGGCACCGCGATCAAGGACGCGAGCCGCCTGCTGCGCTCCTTCATCCACCCGGCTTTGCCGCCGACAATCGCGCTGATGTCCTTCGTGCTCGGCCTCAACCTTCTCGCCGATGCGCTGCGCGAACAGTCGATGAAGGATTGAGGGGCAGACGATGCTGACCAGAATTAGCACCTTCGCGCCCCCCTCTGTCCTGCCGGACATCTCCCCCACAAGGGGGGAGATCAGGCTGTCATTTGCGCCGCTTGGAAT